>JALTOP010000097.1:3411-7041 GCA_027000105.1 Planctomycetaceae bacterium
AACAGTTTACACACGGCAGTTCCAAACAGAGAGTCCGCTGGTTTCGCGAAGGCCTCAAAACCGGTGATGCATCAAGGAAAAAACTGGACTACTTTTTCGATCCGCGGGCTCAACTCTGAAACGGAACGGGATTTGCCAGGTCCGTCTATTTTTTTCGATAGTCCTTGTCGGCAGTTTTCAGCTCTTCCAACGTGACGCGGCTGTTTTTATCCCTGTCGATCAGCAAAAAGATCGGAACAAGCCGAGTGGGTATTTCATCCCGTGAAATTTCTCCATCGGAATTTTTGTCGAAGCGGGCGATCAATCTTTCGGGACGGCCTCCCAAAGCAAGTTGGTTTTTTGAACTGGGACTGTAAGGAATCGCCACGTCGAAATAGCCGATCATCATTTCATCCCACGTTTGATCCCCCCAACTGACCGGGATATCCGGATTCGGATTGAAGGGATTCTCCTTCGAATTGTCGTAATGGGCCGTGCAATGGATGCGTGTGCCGGGAGGCAAGGTAATCGGTTTCTGCAACCGATAGGCCGTTTGCCAGTTGAAATCGTACCGCGGGATGGAAAGAACGGTTTCCCTTTTGCCGCCCGGAAACAGGATTTCGTACTTGAAGGATTTTCCTCGCAGATGCATGTGGGGCATCATGGCCAACAGTTGAACCGATGTTTGCGCACTGGGGGAATTCGCGGTCACTTCGTAATTGCTGGCATGAGCCGGAATGACAAACCGGGTATTGATTGCACTACTGGTCATCACCAGATGCGTGACCGATTTTTCTTCTGTGAAGATCAGACCGATTTCGCTGATATCTTTCTGCTCGGAACCGACCGGTGTGTAGTGTACCTGGAAAACCAGTTCCGAATTGGCGGGTATCTTTTTCGCCATGCCCGGTAAATACGGTTCCGGGACGAGTCCCGGCACATACGCGGCAAGAAATCCGCTGGCTTCGGTGAGCCTTTTTTTCTTTCCTTCCTTGGGACGCGTGAAAGCCAATATGTGGTGCACGACCAGGTGGTTCCCTGGTTTGATCTCCACAGCCGAAATCCACTTATCTTCAGTGAAGCCGGGATCGACCGAAAAATACTGATACCGTATTTCCCCCTCAGCAGAAACCTTGAACGGCTTTTTCTGGATTTTGAAAATGGCATCCGGTTTTTTAGGGAGTTGCCAGTTGGAAGCAAACTGGAGCGGCTTGGGCATTTTTGTACGGTCTCCTTCCGGAGCGCCTGCCTTCACCCAGTCGGCTATCAACTGTTTTTCTTCATCCGAAAGGTGACAGTCATTTTTGAACTGGCCGAATTTTTCGTCAGCGTGCCAGGGCGGCATCCTTTTCTGCTGGACAACCTCGTTAATCATCTCTGCCCAACCGACAACTTCCTTGTAGTCCGTTAATGCGAACGGGGCCGCCTGTCCTTCCCGGTGGCAGCTCACACATCTTTTCTGGAACAGTCGGGAGATCTGATTGGAAAACGTCACCTTTTCTTCAGGGCGGGCGGTCACTTCACGGCCAATAATGCAACCGACGGCTTCTGTTTCGGGAACAGCGACAGGACGGCCAGCAAGCAAATCTTCGATAGCGTTTTTCAGATCGCGTGTGCGAGGTTCGTTACGAATCGTGCCGACACCAAATTGATCATCAATTCTTCCCTGATATCGAATGTTTCTTTTTTCATCGAGGACGTAGGCTTCCGGCGTTCGCTTGGCTCGAAATTTGTCCGCAACGCGATTTTTTTCATCTTTCAACATCGCAAAAGTGATTTTATGTTTTTTGACATACTCCGAGATATTTTCGATCGAATCGTGCTGATTCGACATGATCCCCAAAAATTGCACTCCCTGTTCCTTATAGGACTGGGCCATCTTCTCAAGGCGAACCGTGTATAGTTTTGCCAGCGGACATTCTGTTCCGAGAAAAACAACAACAACGATCTTTTTATCCCGATACTGATTCAGCGAATGCGTTTTCCCGCTGGAATCCTGCAGAACAAAATTGCTGATATGTCGAACGGCGGACGAACTGTTCGTCTGCCCCGTTCCCTCTTTCGCCAATGCCAACTCAAAGGCAAAAAGAGAACAAACAACTGCCATCAAAACAGACAGAAACAGACGCATCACCGGTAAAGAACTAAAAGAACGATCGTTCATATGATCCCTATCAACTGTTGACTTTTTCAAAATTAAGCCCCCTCTCTTACCCTCGCCTACCTGTTCGCACCCAAAAAAGTTTCAGGCAGGAAGGATATCGAGGGCATTTTCTCCCAAATAACTTTGTCGCGTGTAACATATAACACAGTTTTCCCGGTTTTCGTCTCCTGTTCTTCATTCGATGCCCCGGCATCGAATGACATAACGCCGAATTACCTTTTTTGTTTCGCTCGATTCAGATTGGACAGCGATAATCGGAATATTTGTTCCGATCTGCCTGTTTTAACAGAAGATTTGTCGACCATCTGCCGACAATACCAGATAGGGAACTTTCTTCCCGTATTATCACCTTATCACCGTCGATTTATTACGATCGATCGAAAAAAGCCAGCTACGCTGGAGTTTCTATCGCATTCGACATAAGCAGAATCCACCGGATCAAACTTCCCAGAACTGACACCAACGTGGTTATTCAGCCAGTATGAGTGAATTCAACCAGTAGAATGGAACAGGAGCCCGAATAGTTCCCGTTCGATTCCGCCAGGTAGATCAGTTGAACCGGAGGATTGATTATGAGCAGTATCGGTGCGACCAATTTCCCTGCAGTAAGTATTGCCAGTTCTGTTGCGGGTGGCCAGCAGGCTCGCCCGGGTGAAAATTCCGCCAGGGCGGCGGCCGCCTCTCAGGATTTTCGAAATAATCTGCAGGTAAAGCAGAGCCGCTCGGTCGAAGATGTCGATGAACCCGCGCTCGAAGCCGATCGGGATGCTGACGGTTTCTATCTTCCAGACCAGCCACAGGGGAAGGATCAACCTTCTCAAAAACAAAAGAAGCCAGCCGCTCGACCGAACCGCAGCAGCGATCCCGATGAAATGATCGGCACTCATCTGGATTTGGACGTGTAAGCTGCAGGTTGAAGCACAAACCGGACGGCAGGTGAGCGATCAAACTGGCGAGTTGCCTATCTCTGCCACGCGTCGAATCGCCTGTAATTGTCCGTCTTCCTTCCTGAGACAGCAGCGCACGCCCTCACAACGAAAAGTTCGTCAACTGGAAGAAATTAACCGGTACAAACGCCGAATCAGTCTTCGGACGATTGCGTCTCGCTGTTTTCGGTTGAACCAACCACGGCCAGTTCTTCGGTATCCGGTTCTTCTGTTACGAGTGCTTCGAAATCAAGCTGTTTGGTGTCGCCCACCTCTTTCACTGTGATGCGGATCAGGTTCTTGCCTTCAAACGCATTTCGCAACAACTCTTCGGCGAGCGGATCTTCAACGTACATTTCAACGGAACGTCGCAGCGGACGCGCCCCGTATTCGAGGTTGTCCCCTTCCTGTCCTTTTTCGATCAGGAAGTCGCGAGTTTCGTCGGAAAGTTCCAGTTGCAATCCGCGTTCTCCAAGACGTTGATAAACTTTCGCCAATTCGATATCGACAATCTTGCGCAAGTTTTCGTGTGTCAGTTTGCGGAAGATGACGACTTCATCC
>JALTOP010000098.1 GCA_027000105.1 Planctomycetaceae bacterium
GTCCCGCAACAACCGGTTTGGCCTCAACCGATCCCTCTTTTAATCGCCTGCGGATTGCTTGGTTTGCTTCTGGGATTGGCGGTTATCGTTTACATTGAAAAACTTCCTCTTCCAGGAATGCAAATATTTGATTCAGAGATTCCAGTTGAGTCTAAATTCTCCCGACTTTCTCCCGGTAACGCGCCGGGCTTTGAAAATAATTCATCGGATGCATATCGACACTCGCGTGCAAGACAATCGCAGGATTCCCAACCCCTCGCAAATGCGGGACTTACAGGAGAAACCCTTTCAAAATGAAAACGGTTGTTACTCCAAGACCGGTAGAAGTTTATCACGCAGGAGGCGAACACACGGAATCTACTCGCAAACAGATCCGCGGTTCGTCACTGCTGCTGGCTGGGAGGGGGGTTTCTCTGGTCATCAATCTGGTGACACAAATTATTGTGATTCGATATTTAACACGGCTCGATTACGGGGCCTTTGCCTGGTCTTTTTCTGTTATAGAAATGGCAGCATTGGGGGCAGCTTTTGGGATGGATAAATCGCTTTCGCGATTTGGTGCCCTGTATCACCAGCAGGGCGATTTTCAACGTTTGAGCGGTGTTCTGATTCTATCGTCCGGTGTCGTCTTGGCACTAGGGACACTTGTTGCCGTTCTGGTCTGGGCTTTCTCAAGCGAATTGGCAACTCTGCTGGGGATTGATCCTGTGACAATCAGCCTGCTTGTCACGCTGATTATTCTCGTACCGGTTAATGCATTTAGCAGCGTCTCATTATCCATTTATGCTTTTTTGGGTAAAACGAATACTGTCTTTGCACGCCGACATCTATTAGGACCGGGAGTTCGTTTGACTGGGGTTATTGTTGCCATCCTTCTTCACGGAGGTTTGCAATATATTGCAATGGCCTATCTGTTTTCCGGATTGCTTGCTGTGCTGATCGACGCGATGCTTGTTTCTGTCTATTTGCGCGAAGAAAAAATCCCGCAGAAAATGAGAGAACTTCGACCTGTTGTTCCCTTGCGGGAATTTTTTGGCTATAGCTTGCCGCTGCTGACATCCGATGTCGCATTTCTTGTTCGTGGTACATTTATCGTGTTTATGCTTGGATGGTTGGCTGAGACAACCGCTTCCGCTTCCTTTCGTGCCGTTTTACCTATTGTCAAGCTGAATGAGTTGATTCTGATCAATTTTTCCCTGCTGTTCATGCCGCTCGCAACGCGATTGTTCAGTCAGAAAAAAGAAGATCAACTGAGCGAAATGTTTCAGAGAACTTCCATCTGGGCGATGGTGTTGAGCTTTCCCATTTTTGCGGTTTGCGTCACTTTGGCACCGACGCTGACTCTATTGCTATTCGGTAAAGAATACACCGATGCTTCGGCAATACTTGTCATTCTTTCGGCGGGCTATTTTATTCAATCGATGTTTGGCTTCAATTCCCAGTTGATGAAGGTACTGGGAATGGTTCGTACTTTCATGGCATTGGATATTCTTGCGACTGCGTTTGCTCTGCTGATGTGCTGGTGGCTTATTCCACTCTATGGTGCCCAGGGAGCCGCAATCGGTGTGACTTCAGCCATTATTCTGCACTCGTTAAGCAAGTATCTGGCCGTCAGGTTTCGGACCGGTTACATACAGAAATCAACCGATTTCAACAGATCATTTTTCATCACAGGAGGTTGTGCACTGTTTCTGATTCTGGCTCAAGTGCTATTTGAATTACACTGGAGTGTCGGCCTGTTACTGGCGGTTTTCAGCACCACAATTGTGTTCAGTCTTAACCGCCACGCCATGGATATTGCCTCATTCTTCCCAGAGCTTGAACGAATACCTTTGGTCGGGTCCTGGCTTTCGGCATCTTGCAACAAACCTGTCGAAAGGGCGGAAAAATCAGAATCGTGCAATGCAACCCGCACTTGCAATACCATGAAAATTGCGTACATGATGTCCCGATTTCCCAAAATCACAGAAACATTTGTGCTTTTTGAAATGCGGGAAATTGAGAGACAGGGACATCAGGTTGAAGTTTATCCATTACAGCGAGAACATACTGCTGTTATACACCCAGAGGCAGAAACATATATCGAACGAGCCTTTTTCACTCCCTGGATATCTCTGCATATTACCGTCGCACATCTGTTTTTTCTGTTGAAAACGCCTGACATCTATTTCAAAACATTGTTGAAGCTACTCAAAGCGAATTGGGGCAGCAAACGATATTTTGTGGGGGCAGTTCTGTTCTTTCCGAAAGTCGTTTACATGGCCCGTTTAATGCAAAAAAGGAGAGTTGATCATCTGCACGCCCATTTCGCTTCCCATCCTGCAATGGCAGCCTGGGTGATTCATCAATTGACCGCAATTCCCTACAGTTTTACTGCCCATGGTTCGGACCTGCATCGTGATCAGCACATGTTGCAGGAAAAAGTTGCTGATGCAAAAGCAGTTGTGGCAATTTCCAGGTACAATCGTCAGATGATCCTCGATATTTGCGGTTCACGCTACGAAGCGTCGGTGCATCTCGTGCATTGCGGCGTCGATCCACAAGAGTTCAAGAGCAGGGAATACCCGACTCCTTTTGAAACCGGTAATGGCCCGTTCCGTTTTGCCTGCATTGGAACTTTGCACGAAGTCAAAGGACAGCGGCACCTTCTGGAGGCCTGCTGCAAACTGAAAAAAGAGGGGATTGATTTCCAGTGTCATCTGGTCGGAGACGGGCCGGATCAGCAAATGCTTGAAGAACTTGTTTCACAAACGGAGCTTGGCCAATACGTCCGATTTGAAGGCCGTAAAACGTCAAGGGAAATTCAGGATTTGTTGCAACAAACAGATGTGCTGGTTGCTCCGAGTGTTCCAACAAAATGCGGTCGACGCGAAGGTATTCCTGTCGTATTGATGGAAGCGATGTGCAGCGGAGTATCCGTTATCGCCAGTGATCTTTCCGGTATACCCGAAATTGTTATCAATGAACATACGGGCTTACTCACTCCACCAGGGGACTCCAACGCGGTTGCACAAGCACTGTTGAGAATGTACTACGATCAGCCACTTCGCCAACGATTGGCAGAATCCGGCCAGAAGAAAGTACTTGATGAATTCAATCTTCCAGTCAATGTCCGATCGCTTGTCAACCTTTTGATGCAAGGCAGGTGCTCATCATGATCGAAACACTTTTCTATCTGCTGGTTGGAATCATTTTTTGGGCTTACATCGGGTACCCACTGGTCGTACTGCTTCGTGGTATGATTTGGCAAAAAGCATATCTTTGCAAGCCCGTCACTCCCGGCGTGAGCATGATTATTGCCTGTCATAATGAAGACGAGGGAATTGAAGCGAAGCTCAATAATATTCTTTCGCTCGATTATCCAGGCGATTTACTGGAAGTTATTATCGCCTCGGATGGCTCAACCGACAAAACGGAGGAAATTGTCAATCGTTATACCAGCGATCGAATACGTTTGATTTGTTTGCCCCGTGGCGGCAAGGCAGCTGCTCTCAACGCAGCAGTAACGCTGGCAAGCGGAGAAATCCTGCTCTTCTCAGATGCAAACAGCATGTATCGGGAAGACGCCATCCGAAAAATCGTTCAGCCTTTTGCAGACATGAGTGTAGGTGGAGTGGCCGGAAACCAGGTTTATCGCAGTGCCGAACGTACTGGAATTGCTGCCGACGGAGAGAACAGCTATTGGAATTTCGACCGGATTCTGAAAATCGCTCAAACTCGTTCAGGAAATGTGATCTCCGCAACAGGAGCAATTTATGCAATTCGTCGTCATCTGTTCCAGAAAGTCCCCGAGGGTGTTACGGACGATTTTGTCACTTCGACACGAATTATTGCACAGAAAAAAAGACTGGTTTTTGAACCCGAAGCGATTTGCTTTGAACCTGTTGCAGGATCAGCCAAGGCAGAATTCGGCAGAAAGACCCGCGTGATCACCCGCGGATTGCGAGGCATTATCGAAATGCGTGAACTCCTTAATCCATTCCGGTACGGGTTTTACACTCTGCAGCTATTTTCACATAAAGTATTGCGACGGCTGGTTGTCTTTCCGCTTATTGCACTGGCGGTAATCTCTCCATTTCTATGGGAAAAAGGTTGGTTGTTTCAGGGCGCAATACTACTTCAGGTTGCAGTCTATTCTGCTGCGATTGCGGGATTGGTAATGTCACGGTTCAACTTGAAGTCTCCAAGATTTTTGTCGGTTCCTTTCTACTTTTGCATGGTGAACGCAGCTGTTGTTGTCGCAGTTTACAAGATTTTGCGAGGAGAACGCATTGCGATATGGAGTCCGGCACGGGCTGATGATTCATCAACCAATGCACGGGAGGCACCGGTATGAGTTCCTCCACAATATCTGAAACGATGCCTCACATCTCGACTGCTAACGGTCGACTGTTTTGGCTGGGTATATTATCCGCCGCGATGCTGCTCGGCGCACTGGTTTCGATCAACCCGTTGTTGGCCATCGGTCTGCCTCTGCTTGCTGCAACAGGCTGGGGGCTGTTTCGATATCCAATGCTGACAATTCCGGTTGTGATATTTGTCATTTACTCCAATATCTCTGTGGTTGCAGTCAATTTTCACAATGTCCCTTCCATTGCAGCCAAAATAGTTCCGGCTCTGCTGGCATGGCCACTTTTTCATTATCTGTTTATTCGCAAGGAAGGAATTGTGCTGGCACCATGCCTGTTCTGGATTGTCGGCTTCGGTATCGTTCAACTGATTGGCGTGTTGTGTTCAGATCGCCCTGAAATCGCCTGGGAGGGGCTGCACACCTTCCTGCTTGAAGGAATTGTGCTTTATCTGCTTATTACAAATATGGTCAGAACGCCGGAAATTTTACGCAATACAACCTGGGCATTGTTAATCGCAGGATGCTTGATGGGGGGTGTCCCTTTGTATCAACAAATAACTGGCAGCTTCGACAACGAATATGGCGGGCTTGCACAGACCGGCGGAGAACCCGGTTTTGGCATTGGAGAAATGACTGTCGCGGGTGAGGTTGCTCAAAAACGGCTCTCCGGCCCCATCGGCGAAAAAAATAGGTATGCCCAGGTTATGCTTATGCTGATTCCATTGGGACTATATCGCATGAAGCATGAAAAACATCGACGACTCAAACTGCTGGCATTTGTGGCAACCGCATTGGCTGGAATTGGTTCTCTGCTGGCATTTTCGAGAAGCACAATTCTGGTTATTGGCCTTGTTATTCTATTTGCAGCCGGCATGGGCTATGTCAGTACAAAACGTGTTCTCATTGGCGGCTTGATCTGCCTTTTATTAATTTTACTGACTCCGCAATACCGAACCCGCATGGCGAGTTTAGCAAACTTGGGCGGATTGGTTGCCAGTGGTCAGCACTCAACAGCAGATGGTGCATTGAAAGGGCGGGCGACAGAAATGGGAGGAGCCGTACTTGCCTTTCTCGACCATCCGCTGTTTGGAGTCGGGCCGGGCATGTTCAAATATGTTTCACGGGAATATGGCGAACGAATTGGTTACCGAGCCTTAAAAGATCATAGGCAGGCACATAGTCTGCTTCCAGGAGTTGCTGCAGAGACGGGACTGCTCGGCCTGGTCTGCCTGTTAGGTGTCTTTGGAACACTCATCAGCAATTTGAACCGGGCCTATCGCTCTATCAGGCAGTCGTCTCCGGCACTTGCAGAAACCGCAGTGGCTTACTGCCTGGTGATCGTGGTCTATTTTACATCGGGACTATTTCTGCATTTTGCCTTTATCAGATACTTCTGGTTAATGGTTGCACTTGCAGATTGTACGACCCTAATTGCTCTGCAAGCTTCTCGAAAACAGAAATTCCTCAACCAATGCCTGCCCATTGCTGAATCAACTTGAAAGTCCAGGGTATTTCTTATGGATATAAAGATTGTCAATCCGAATGAGATAACAGAACCGTTGAGCGATCTTTGGAAACAGATGCTAACGACTGAGCACGCAACCGACAGTCCATTTTTTCACCCGGAGTATGTAAGGATACTGGGTAAATATCGCAAAAGGGTTCGCGTAGCAATCATTACTGAACATAACCAACCAGTGGCCTTTTTCCCTTTTGAAAAACATGGCAGGACCGGTCGCCCGCTCGGAATCAAACTGTGTGATTTCCAGGGAATTGTCCGCACTGCTGGTACAAACATTGACGCCCGGAATCTGCTCAAGGGGTGTCATCTGAAAAGCTGGCAGTTTGACCACCTTGTCAGTTCGCAGCCAGAATTCAGCTCCTGGCAAATGAGAAAAGATGATTCCCTCTACATTGATCTTTCCGCTGGTTATGAAGAATACCTGAAAGAGCGAAAACAGGCAGGAACATCGCAAATATCGAAATTCAAGCGAAAGCATAGAAAACTTGAGCGTGAAATAGGCGCAGTCACCTTTGACTGGCATACCGATCAGACTGATGTATTCGATATGGTTCTGGAGTTGAAATCTGCCCAGCGAAAACGAACGGGCACTTTTGATATTCTCCAGTTCGACTGGGTAAAACAATTCCTGAATGATATCCGAAACACTCACGCAGATGGATTTGAGGGAGTTCTTTCCGTATTACGAGTGAACGGCCAGGCCATCGGTGCCCACTTGGGAATGAAAACCAGCACTGTGTTGCACCACTGGTTTCCGGTTTATGATCTTCGTTTCAATAAATACTCTCCCGGTCTCATCCTGCTTCTTAAAACTGCCCAGGCTGCAGCCGAAAACGGAATTCAACGGATCGACCTGGGAAAAGGAGACGAACGATACAAAAAATCGCTGGGCTCTGGTTCCATCTCCGTGGGTGAAGGCGTTGCCGAAACATGTGCGGTCCATCATGTCATTCGCAGTATGTGGTTCTACACACGCGAGTGGCTCCGAACCTCTCCTTTACGAAAATCACTTCAGTACCCCAAGCGGATAATTCGTTCCTTTAACACAAGAAATGCGATGAATTAACCACCATTTTCATTGCATCCAACATCAAAAAAACAGAACCATGATAAAACGAAAATCTTGCAAATATCATCTCTGCAAAGCACGGGAACTGAACGAAGAAGACTGGCTGCGCTGGCTGCAGATACAGAAGTCCCGTCGCGACTTGTCCAACCCATTCTTCCATCCAGGCCTGACACGAAGCGTAGCCAGCATACGGGATGATGTGGAAGTTGTCGTGTTGAGCGATGATGAATCCCCGGTTGGTTACTTCCCCTTTCAACGATGTCCGGGAAACATTGCCCAGGCGGTTGTCGGACGCCTGTCAGAATTTCATGGTGTCATATCAATGCCTGGCATTCACTTTGAACCAGAGGAACTGTTACGCGCAGCCGGATTACGCGCTTGGCACTATGATCATTTGCCCGTTTCGCAACACCAATTTGAAAACAGTACATGGGGTTATTCTGCGTCCCCTTTTATGGATCTCTCATCAGGATACAATGCCTACCGGGAAACAGTAAAAAAGAAGGGATCTTCATTGTCGCAAGTGGAACGAAAACGTCGAAAAATGGTTCGTGAAATAGGCCCTTTGAAATTTGAATTTCAGGCAACAGACGAAGACGCATTTCAATCCCTGATCAAGTGGAAAACAGAACAACATCGTCGAACCGGAGTTTTGCAAATTATGAAAGCCGAATGGGTTCCTGCACTGCTTGACCTGCTGAAACAGACTCAATTCCACGATTTTCAGGGACAGTTTTCCACTTTGCATGCAGGGAATAATTTGGTAGCGGTTCACTTGGGTTTACGAAACGATTCAGCTTTGCACATCTGGTTCCCTACATATAACAGGAAGTATGAAAAATACTCTCCCGGATTAATTCTTTTGCTGGAAATGGCGAAACAGGCTGCGGCAGAGAAACTGAATCGCATTGATTTCGGACGTGGCGAAGAACGCTACAAAGCGAACTTCAAAACAGATGATTTCCAGATCGCAGAGGGATCCGTCGACACACGCCCCATCACCTCTCAAGTACGCCGGGGATGGTTCAAAACCAAACAATGGATCCGCGCTTCCCCCTACCGCAAACAATTGGAAATGCCGCTAAACGCATGCCGAAAATTCAGACAATGGAAAGCATTTCGATAACCCGATTGTAGCAAACAATAGATCGGTATATGCAACACCACGCGGTCAGGGCAACTAGAAGCAGTCTCAAAACCTCTTTAATAGTGTAAACAGACAGGCCAGTTTGACGGAGCCAAGGTACAGGTGGTTGTGGTATTCCCAGCGGGGCACAAGACGGCGGTAGTTATGCAGTCAGGCGTCTGCGGAGTTTTCCACCTTTCATGGAATCGCAGTTTTAAAAAGATAACATCCCGCTCTCTCTCTTGCTTTTTTATTGTTTACTGCTTACTGTTAATTGTTAATTGTTAACAATTCGTGGTTTTTGTCTTATCCACGCAGTCCCCGTGTGAGTATGTTCTGCTTCGGAATGAAGGTGAGCAAATCTTCACATCCGGGGTGTGTTTAGGTGAAGTGAAAAATTGTCGTTGTAGGAACTCGAAATGAAATTGGTTCGGGGGTTAAGTGAACAAATAGTCGAGCAACTTCGGGATGATATTTTTTCGGGAAGAATTTCACCGGGAGAGCATCTTGTCGAAACTGAACTTGCCAAAAAATTTTCTGTGAGTAGGGGGCCTGTCAGAGATGCAATTCGGCAGTTATCCTGGGAGGGAGTCGTTGACATTGGTTGCAACAAAGGGGCTATCGTCTCTAGCCCTCCTCCAGATGAAATTACTGAACTGCTCGTTCCTATCCGTCGCACATTGGAGAAATTTGCAGTCCGTTCATTTTTTGACCATCTCACAGAGAGTGATTTTAAGGAATGGGACGAGATTTTGGAAAAGATTCGGAAGGCATGCGAAAATAATGATATCAATTTGACGGCTGAATACGATCTTGCTTTTCACCGTTCACTGGTAACTCGTTCACAATCAGCAGACTTGATAGCAATCTGGTCATCAATCGTTTCGCGTGTGCGGGAACATTTCAAGGTAACTCACGCAAACTATAAAAACTTGATCAATGTCTATGAGGAGCATGTTGCAGTTGTTGATGCTTTGCGTTGTGGAGAATTAAACAAAGCGTTAGATGCAATGGAAAAACATATCTGTTGATGGATAGTGCAATATTGAACTCCAATTTATCGAAAAACAGGCAGCTTAATTGATAATTGACATAAGGTAATTTTAATGCGTAATTCATCATACTTGTCCCGTGTCGTCGTCTTGGTATTGCTGATTATGCCGATTGAATTGCACGCGCAGTCAATCCCCAAGGAGCGAAGAGTTACACATCGCGAGAAGTCATTGAAACCTTACGACCCTTTTTCAGCTGAAGAAATATGGAAGCGGATCAAAATACCACCCTCTCCATTTCTGCCTGTAAGCAAGGCTTTGCAATCATTTCGTGTTGCAAAAGGTTTCCGCATTGAATGTGTCGCATCAGAGCCCCTGGTTGTTGACCCAATTATGTTCGAGTTCGATCCCGATGGTCGAATCTGGGCCGTTGAATATCGGGGCTGGATGATGGATATAGAAGGCAAGGGCGAGGGTGATCCCATTGGGCGTGTTGTTGTTCTGGAAGATACAGACGGAGACACGTTTATGGACAAGTCCACAGTTTTTCTGGATAAACTCGTCATGCCCCGAACAATCTCTTTTGTGAAGGGAGGAGTCCTGGTTGTCGAGCCGCCTCATTTGTGGTTTTGCCGTGACACCGATGGCGATCTCAAATGTGATGCTAAAGAACTTGTCGGTAAATATGGAAGGCCCGGGAATCCGGAACATACAGATAATGGCCTCATGCATGCTTTGGACAACTGGATGTATTCAGCAAATTCAAGTACTCGTCATCGTTTTGAGAATGGAAAATTGATTGAGGATGCCACCGTTTACAAAGGGCAATGGGGAATCACACAAGACAACTACGGACGACAGTTCTACAACTATGAAAATCGCCCCCTGCATGCCGATTTGTACCCACCAGTCTATGTCATGCGGAACAAGAATTGGGGCTATCGTTCTCAGGTGCCCGGCATCAATTATGATGTTGGCAGAAATTCCAAAGAGGTTTTCCCGATTCGTGTTACTCCAGGAGTCACATTAGGGGGAAACGAGTTACGTAAAGACGGAACATTACGCACCTTCACGATAGCTTGTGGGCCTTCGATTTATCGTGGTGACCAGTATCCTTCGAGATTCAATGGTGCTGCGATAATTCCCGAGGCTGCAGGCAATTTGGTTCGTCTCAATGATCTCTTCGGAGATGGTGTCGAGCTCGATGCAAAAAATGCGTTTGGCAAGCAAGAGTGGCTTGCATCAACTGATGAACGGTTTCGCCCTGTTTGCAGTCGAACAGGGCCTGACGGGGCTGTTTATATTTGCGATCTTTACCGTGGAATCATTGAACATGCCATATTCATGATGCCATACTTGCGACACCAGATTTTATCGCGGGGATTGGACAAGCCTCTTGGCGGTGGAAGAATTTATCGACTGGTTCACGAGGCTAAGCCCCTGGGGGAAAAACCTCACATGTCGACAGAGTCCTCCAGGGAACTGGTGAAGCATTTATCGCATCCGAACGGCTGGTGGCGGGACACTGCACAAAGGCTGCTTGTTGAGCGAAATCCCGATGATGTTACCAGCTTGCTGCGTCAACTGGCATCACAGGGTGAAGATCGTTGGGGGCGAGTGCATGCATTGTGGACTCTTGAAGGACTCAACAGGTTGGACTGGAAATCGGTTCTGGCGAATCTTGGAAATGATGATGCGGTTGTTCGGTCACATGCAATACGGTTGAGCGAAAAATTCATCAGGGAACGGCACGCAGAAATATTGGATCACTTCGAGAAACTGCTATCTGACCAACGTCCAATGGTTCAATTACAACTGCTATTGTCTCTTGGTGAGTGCAAGGGCGATCGCGCAGAGCGAATGATGAGAAAAATTCTTATCGCTTATCCGAATGAAATTACCGGTTCAGCAGCGATTACCGGTCTGTCTGGTCGAGAATTGGAATTTTTATCCGGTCTTGTCAAACATGCGGATTGGACTGAAAAAAAAGAAGAAGAGAGCAAAACTTTGTTAAACCTTGCTCAGGCAGTGATAAATGAAGCCAATCCCCAGCGTATATCTCAGCTTCTCAAAATTGCATTACCTGCAACAAAGGCTGATCATTGGAAGACAACTGCAATGCTGAGAGGAATTGTCACTACCAGGATCAGTCGTCAACGATGGCCATCCCTGCTGCATTTGCCGGAAAAGCCTGCCTTGATTGATCTGCTTGCTTCCTCCTCATCGGCGGAATGGAAGAAGGGGGGCGAGTTGTTATTACGTTTTATCACTTGGCCCAATGACAAGACAGTAAGAAAAACGAAGCCTGTCCTTAAACCGCTCACGGCGGTTCAGGAAAAGAACAGAAAAATTGGCAAAGCTGTTTATATGGCTTCCTGTTATGCTTGTCATTCTGATACCGGACGCGGAAAACCGGGGATGGCACCACCATTGGCAGATTCTGAATGGGTAAACGGCCCCCCGGATCGATTGGTGAAAATTGTTCTCAACGGGTTGCGTGGCCCTATCAAAGTCAATGGAGAAGAATGGAATTTATCGATGCCTGCACTGAGGCAGAACCCATTACTGAATGATGATCGCCTGGCTGGTTTGTTGACCTATATTCGCCGGGAATGGGGAAATTATGGAGAGGCAGTCAATCCAGAATTTGTCCGGGAGATTCGAAAATCAACATCTTCCCGAAATGCACAATGGAGTGCGGAAGAATTGATTGATCCTCATTCAACGCCGGCCAGCAAACAGTCGGCTCCTGACGATCCACTGGAGAAATACCGCCCCGCTTTGGCAAAGGGCAATCCCAATGTTGGTCGAATACTTTTTCACTCCAATAATAAAATCCGTTGTGCCGCCTGTCACAAAATTGGTCATATGGGGGGAGGGTTTGTAGGCCCCAATCTGACTGATGTCGGAAATCGCCTTACCAGTGAACAAATACTTGAATCGTTGATTGACCCAAGCGCACAAATAGCCAAAGGGTACCAGACCATATTGATCATCACCGATGAAGGGGCTATTCATTCAGGAATCATGGTATCGGAAGATAAAACGAAGGTTGAACTGGCGCTACCCAAGGGAGGGAAGGTTACTATTCCCAAAGACAAAATTGATGAACGGATCACCTCGAGTGTGTCGAGTATGCCGCAAATGTCAAGCATATTCTCTGTCAAGGAAGTTGCAGATTTGGTGGCTTACCTGAAATCACTCAAGGCAGACAGGTTAAAAGAGGATAAATCCAAATGAAAAATTCCAAGCGGGACAAAGACCAAAATACCCAATCTCAAATCAATCGACGTGGATTTCTTGGGACTGGCGTTGTTGCAGCTTCTGCCGGAGTTTCTCTTGCGTCAACTCTGGATAAGGTATTCATGGGAAATGCAATTTACCTTGATCAAAAAAGCTATTCTCCGAATGACACAATCAGGTTTCACATCTCCTCCCATACAAAGAACATTGATATTTCGATTAGCAGAGTTGGAGCAAAACGCGAAGAAGTTTGGTCCCGCAAAGGAATCGCCACCCAAAGCTACCAGATCCCCCATGATGCTTCTTCTCATGGTTGCCGCTGGCCTGTCGGGCTGGAACTGAAAATTCCAGAATCCTGGAAATCAGGTTATTACGAAATTCAGACAAATCCTGAAATGCAACGAGGGTACGTTGCCTATTTCATTGTTCGTCCTCAACATCCGGGGAGCAACTCGAAAATACTTCTCCAAATGTCGACAAACACTGACAACGCATATAACAACTGGGGGGGCTATAGCGTATACGCTTACAATGGCCGAAACGGGGTTCAGGGGCATCGGGTTTCTACCCAGCGACCTTCTTCGGCAGGGCCGCTTCGCAAGTGGGAAGTCCCTTTTATCAGATGGGCAGAATCGAATGGATACAATCTTGATTATATCGTCAATAACGATTTGGAATTTCATCCGGAAATAATCAATCAGTATCAACTTGTTCTTAGCGTAGGTCATGATGAATATTGGTCGAGTGCCATGCGGGACACTGTAGAAAATTTTGTTGCCAAAGGGGGAAATGCTGCCTTCTTCAGTGGAAATGTATCTTGCTGGCAGATTAGAAATGAAGAAAAAGGAGCAGCGTTTGTCTGCTACAAACAGAATTTCCGTAAAGATCCTCTCTTTAATAGCGAAGGTCCCAATCCCAACCTGACAACACTTTGGAGCCACCATCTGATCGGCCGCCCGGAAAATAAAATGACCGGTGTTGGGGTTCTTTTTGGTGGTTTTCACCGTTCGCACGGTCAATATATGGATGGAACGGGAGCCCACACCGTTCACCGGGCTGACCATTGGGTCTTTGAGAAGACTGGCGTGAAGGCTGGTGATGAATACGGTGGCAAGCAGACCATCGTTGGGTATGAATGTGATGGATGCGAGTATGAACTAAAGAACGGAGTCCCTGTTCCCACCGGTAGAGATGGGACTCCCCGTAACTTTGAGATTTTGGCTACCTGTCCCGCAAAATGGGGACCGGAAGAAACTCTCTCCTGGTACGACCGCTGGCCCAAAAACCAGCAGGGGGCAAGTTGTATGGGAGTTCATAGCGTTCCCGGTGGAGGCACGGTCTTCACAGCCGGGACGACCGACTGGTCACATGGTTTGGCTGGAAAGGAAGATCGTGTTGTTGCGCAGGTCACTCGAAATGTGTTGGATCGTTTGACAAAGAGCTAAATCATCGAATTCACCTGTTATGAGAACAACCTGTGAGCCTATATCTCCGTGATATAAACTCTCTGTGCGTGGTGTATTGTTTGCGGAGGTGCCATCTATGTGTGCTGTTCAAAGACTTTTCAACTGGATCCAGTACCTTACATTCTTTTTGTTGATTCTTGTTCTTTCTGGCACAGACACAAATGCAAAACAGACGCAAAAGCGAAAACCCAACATAGTCATCATTCTGGCTGATGATCTTGCCTGGGCTGATGTTGGCTGTTATGGCAGTCAATTTCATGAAACGCCCAATATTGACCGACTTGCTTCTCAAGGGATGCGTTTTACAAATGGTTATGCCGCTCACATGAGTTGTTCACCATCCCGTGCTGCTCTTTTGACAGGCCGATATCCTGCGCGTTTAAAAATTACTGCCTACATTCCGGGCCCCAAACGAACTGGAAAATATCTACCAGCAAAAATGCGAATGGAACTTCCGTTTGAAGAGGTGACTATTGCTGAAGTTTTGAAGGAGTCCGGGTACGCTACCTTGTTTGTCGGGAAATGGCACCTTGGCAAATCGCCTTATCTTCCAGAAAACCAGGGGTTTGACATCAATATCGCCGGGAATCATTCCGGTGCCCCTGGCAGTTATTTCTGGCCTTATGGACGTGGAAAAAAGAAAAATAGCTATCATGGCGTGGAAGTCCCGGGACTATACGAGGGAGGAAAAAAGGGGGAACACCTCTGTGATCGACTTACGACTGAAGCCATCAAGCTTATTGACAAAAACAGGGATAAACCATTCTTCCTTTATCTTTCGTTTTATGATGTCCACACCCCAATTCAGGCAAAAAAATTCCTTGTCGAAAAATATCGAAAGAAGGCACGGAGAATGAACCTTCCAGAAAATACTCCGTTTAAAGCAGAGGGAACTCCCGCCCGTGGAACGCCACCTGGAATAAGTTCAAACAGAGCACGACAGATACAAAATGAACCAACCTATGCCGCAATGATTGAAACAATGGATTCCAATGTTGGGCGAATTATGGATCGATTGGATCAATTGAACCTCGACAAAGACACCATTGTCATTTTCACCTCCGACAATGGTGGCTTTCCACCAATTGCATGCAATTTGCCATTTCGTGGTGGGAAGGGCTGGGCGTATGAAGGCGGAACACGAGAACCATGGATCGTAAAGTGGCCCGGTGTAACAAAGCCAGCCAGCCGATGTGATATACCAGTCATTTTTACCGATATTTTCCCTACAGTTTTAGAAATGGCGAATCTACCCTTGCGTCCTGATTTACACTGCGATGGCGTTAGTTTCACTTCACTCCTGAAGGGGGAAAACAAACCAATACATGATTGTATATTCTGGCATGCCCCTCATTATATTGCCTATGGTTGCGGTCCCTACAGTGCGATACGATGTGGCAAGTGGAAACTGATTGAGTGGCTCGAAGATGGATCAGCGGAATTATTCAACCTGGAAAAAGATATTGGCGAAAAAAATGATCTCGCAAAATCGTATCCCCAGAAAGTAAAATCCTTACGCAACAAGTTGCACAAATGGCGAAAGGATGTAGATGCCAACATGCCACGACCGCGCTAGGTCAGGCCCTGTTGATAAAGTGTATCACTGGAGTTCTCCAGGAATAGTGCGCCTGAACAAGAGTGTAAATGGAACTTCCCCACGAATAGTAGCCGCAGCGCGAGACCTGCAAAACCTTACATGTCAGCGCAATCGGCCACTCATTCCTGTGATCCAGGATGAACTGAAACCTCAGTTCTTTTCGCTCGCGAAGAAGGCCGCTGCTTTTTTTAATATTTCGCGTTCCATCCGCAGACGTTTGTTTTCTGCACGCAGTCGCTTGACTTCTTCGCTGTCCGAGTCTTTCTCCCGAGAAGAAAACTGACCTTTCCAACGCTGTAACGTATTCGATCCAATCCCCAGTTGACGCGCTGCTTCCGTTACCTTGTAACCCTGCTCGGTCACCATCTTGACCGCCTCGATCTTGTACTCATCACTGAAAGTACGACGTGTTCGTTTCGCTGCGGTTCTGTTTGTTGATTTCTGTTTACTCATTGATTCTCCTCCTCAGAACAGGATACACTCTTATCCGCGCGCCCACTATTCGTGGGGAAGTTCAAAATGATTCAGCAGGATACGCCACCTTTCAGTAAATTTCCAGAACACAACATTTGACAATAACTCGTGGTGGTTCGCTGCCACAGCACTTGCGAACTAAACGGGGGGGGAACAGTACCGTCGCCAGACCGTCTTCACCGCGTTTGGGAATCAGCCCTGAATTCGGAGAATGATGGGGCAATCCTGTCATTCAATTCATCAGGCAGTGATTGTTTGCCATTGTGATGCCGGAGAGCATCGCTCCCACGATGCCCAGAAAGCCCTGGTCAGTGCCGCAGAGAAACAGGTTTTCCCAATTTGTTGAACCGTCCAGCGACTTATTTGGCGCACCGTAAACACAACCATTAACGTGACCGGTGTATCGCCTGATCGTCTTGGGCGTGAAGGAATCGGTATCGATAATATGCGTGCGATAGTCGGGTAGGTGTGCAATCGCGGTTTCCCGAATTTTTCGCACCCATTCAGCTTTGGCATCAACGTATTCCTCGTCAGAAAGGGAAAGCCAATAATCGTGATTGGCCAACGCTGTCACGCGAATGCAACCTTCTTCAAGTGGGGTTTCGTATTGGAAATTGTTGGGCGAGCAGATAATCCCGCTTTGCAAATCGCAAGGCTCGGCTGGTTTGCGATACGAAAATCTCTCGCTGTTGTTGAAGAAGATAATCGTTTCGTGGTGTCCCAGGTCCGCCGGCGTCGTGTCGAGGGTATCGATGACCTCATTGAAAGTGACATCCCCCGCAACTGGTTCGCAAGACGTTTCTCCTTTGCCGGACGGGCAGGGCGGACAAAGTTGAGACGTTTCCACTGCCCCGGCTGAAGATAGAATTCGGTCCGCGGTCAGTTGCGTGCCGTCATCCAGCTCCACACCGACCGCTCTGTTGCCATCCGTCAAAATCCGTTTCACGCCTGCTCGTAACCGTAGCTCTCCTCCCAGTTTTTTGTACTGCCTGACAAGCGTTTTCATGATTGGCTGGACTCCCTTGAAGGGGCGTCCAAAACCTTCCATGAAAATGCTTTTATACATCACGACAAACTGATTCAAATCCATGTCGCCTGGCTTGGCGCTACCGTAGAACATCAGTGGGCAGAACAGCATGTCGATCAACATTGCATCGTTCAAATAGCGTTTGAGTGTTTCCCGGGCAGATTGGGCACTCTGCTGAAGATCGAGTTCATCGAAGTCGAGCAGAAATTGATGCAAACGCGCAAAGTTATCTTTTTCCGACGGAAAAGCAGCGTTGATCTGTTCGTGCAGAAGCTCAAAATCGTTCGTAAACCGAAGCGTACAGCCCGGGAATTTGATTAACGAACCATTCTGTTCACACAGCGAAAAATCATCCCAGCGAATACGTAGTTGCCGAAGCAATTTGCTCAACGGCCCGGTTTTCGTCCCCGGCTTTGCATAATTCGTAACCGCATGCAAACCGACATCGTGATTACGGCCGCGCAGCCGATAGAACGAATTCAGTCCGCCAATGGTGGTATGGCGTTCCAACACGCAAACCTGCTGATCAAAATAAGCGAGCCGAATACCAGCAGCCAGCCCGGAAAGACCGGCTCCGATAATCAGCGTCTCGTAATGCACAACAAACCCTCTGAAATTTTATGACAAATCGAAGATTTTTCCCGACAGTCATCCGTTCTGTTCTTCCCACCATTTATGCAAATCGGGGTTGATGCGTTTCCAGCATACGCCGTGATAAGATGGCTTGCGCATCTCAATTGCAATAACAGTTCCTGTTGCAAACAAGGATAACGTGATTGCAATTGGCCAACCAGGAATTTCAGTCACAACTGTACTCGCAACAACTGCAACAAACAGGCCTGCCCACACCAACTCCAAAGAACGTGATACGCGAAAGACATTGCAGAAAAGGAAAAAATGCCCAACCACAAATGCAACGACAAAACCGCCCCACATTATTTGCTGCCAACTTATAACGGACACCGCCGCACCAACAACCAGCACAACAGAATCGAGCACAGAAAATCTGAAGCCCGGCTGGAACTTTGGTTCGGTCATGACTTCAGAAACCCCGCTGGCAGAGTGCGTGGTGAAGCACTCTGTATCTCCCAAAACATATATGTCAAGCTGGAAAGGCTAACCTACGTTTTTACACATCTTTGAGAACGGGCGTCAAATAGGCAACGGTACTTTCCATCGTGCCGAGGTGGTGATAATCTTCTTCGGGGATTTGCACACGGTACGCCTTGCGCAATTCCATGACGATATCCAGAAAATCCATCGAATCGAGTTCCATCTGTTCACGAAACGGAACCGAGTCGTCGAGTGAAGAAAGGTCTTCGTCAGGAGCAATTTTTTTGAGGATATCCAGAATAACCTGCCGAATTTCTGCCGGGGCCATGCAATCTTTCTCCAACTAATCTTATTGTTTGAAAAGAACGAAATTATTCTTCGTATTTTTTGACGATCACAACCGAATTAATCCCGAGCATTCCGAAAGAATTGTTCAGAATCGTTTTAATTCCTGTTTTTGATTTTGGATGATTGGCGACAATTTGATCCATTGCACATCTCGGATCAATCTCATCCAGGTTGATTGTAGCGTGAATCGCGTCATCTTCAAACGAAGGGATATTCCCGAGCAATTCCAACGCACCGGCTGCTCCCATCGCGTGACCGATAAAGCTTTTCGTATTATTGATGCAGGTATCGCTGCACTGTCCGAAAACATTCCGCAACGCCTTGGTCTCCTCGATATCGCCCTGTTCAGTTGCGGTTGCGTGACTGCTGACAATATCAATATCTTGCGGATTCAAATTCGCCCGTTTCAAGGCGAGTCGAATACACTGTTCCTGTCGGGCTGAATCGGGCAGGACAAAGTCTGTTGCATCCGAATTCATCGCGTAACCGATAATTTCACCGTAAATTTTTGCTCCACGTTTCAGGGCATCGGGCAGCCGCTCGACAGTGCAAATCCCGCCTCCTTCTGCGACGACAATCCCATTGCGAGCGGTATCGAATGGCCTGCTTGCCTTGGTTGGATCTTCGTGGACGGCTAATGCTCCCTGGCTGTGAAAGGCCGCAAAAATACCGAATGTGTGGATACTTTCCGACACCCCACCTGCAATCGCCAGGTCGACTTCGTTTAGACGAAGCATCTGGACGGCTTGAATCAATCCCGCATTCCCGGCTGCACACGCTGCTCCCAACGTGAGGTGCGGGCCGGTTATCCCCATGTTGATCGTCACTTCCCCTGCGGGATTGTTGGCGACCGTTCGTGGGTTGTGATGATGCGTCCAGACCGTTGTATCGTAGTCGAACTGGGATATTTCATAGACTTCGTTTTCCGTTTCGACGTTGCCATGCTCGGTAATGCCGAGATAGACACCGACACGGTCCTTATCGGTCTTTTCCCAATCGATTCCCGCGTCGTTGACCGCTTCGTTGGCACAGTAGACAGAAATCGAACCGACGCGCGTTCCTCGGCGTAACTCTTTCCTCTTCTGATACTTAAGTGTGTCAAAATCGCAAACACCTGCCAAAACGTCGCCGATGTATCGCGTTTTGTACGGGCGTACACCAGACCGCCCGGCGAGAAGATTCTCGCGGAATTCTGCAAGGTTATTGCCATTCGGAGAGGTCAGTCCGATACCGGTTATTACAATCCGTTGAGAATAGTCATTCCCGTTAGTCATCAGGGATTCCGCTTGCCTGTTTATATGGCCGCTCGATATGTGCGTATTGGATTTTCTAAAGTCGACAGTGAGAAAGTAACGCTTCGAGTCCGCACGAACAAGTTATCGCGACTACGAAATCAGAGGATTCAGGCTTATTTTCTGCCAGTTTCCCTCATTGTAGGCCAATGCAATCTATTCGCGTGAACACTTCCCGGTAAGTATCATATTCACCGGATAATGACCTTAACTCCTCTGCTAACAGCATGTTACGTCTTGGGGGCGTTAAATCTTCTGCGTAGTCGAATATGAGAGGGGGTAACATGGACCTGCTTGTCAGAAATATTCTGTAAAATTCCTTATTTTTAGATGGGACGAATCTTGCAGCTGCCATCTGGACGACCTAGAATAATGCAACTGAGATTGAGTCTCACTTTCACGCATGGGATGAATGAAAATGCTCGAAGAAGCCTCTGTTTTGCCGTTGGATTCGCTGCAACCGGGTGAATTGGCCACGATTGTGGACATTTCTGGTGATCATAGCACGGTCAATCGGTTGGAAGAGATGGGGATCCGTCGTGGCTCTCGAGTGTTGGTGAAGAATCAGAATGGGGCTTTGCTGCTCAACGTGGATGGTCGCGATGTGATGTTGCGATGTAGCCAGGCGGTTATGATTCTTGTCACCCTCGCTGCTTCCCTGCCAGTTGTTTAATTGAGCCCGTTATTCGATTGAGACTGAATCTCCCGGTTTTCCCGTTTTCTTCCGTTTTCCCGCCTTTTGTCAAATCTGCCGAGAAAATGCCAACTCTCAAGACCTTGAACGTAGGTGATCAGGCGACGATTTCACATATTGATGGAACCGATGCGATCGCGATGCGATTGATGGAAATGGGGCTTTTTGAGGGGGAAACGATTCGTTTTATGGGCAAAGCTCCGATGGGTGATCCGCTGGAGTATGAGGTGTGCGGCTGTAAAATTTCGCTACGTTTGTCGGAGACGGAGAGAGTTCATATTGTCTCGTAACATCGAAATAGCATTGAAATAGCTTCCCCAGAGTATCGATTGAAAATGCTGGCGTATCTTGTGAATGAGCTTCTATCATGTCGAAATCCGCTTCTGATGAATCTGCTGGACGGGCTGAAGTTGTTTCACTTGACTCAAACAGTAAATTGACCTTTGCGCTGATCGGCAACCCGAACACAGGGAAAAGTACGCTGTTCAATGCGCTGGCAGGCATGAGGGCGAGGGTCGGGAATTATCCCGGGGTGACGGTCGAGAAAAAAGTCGGCAATTTCCGATATCGAGACCATGAGATTGAATTGATCGACTTGCCGGGTACTTACAGTCTTTCTCCGAGAACGGCTGATGAGATGGTTTCCGTACGTGTTCTGCTTGGTTCACAAGGCCGGAGTGATCCTCCTGACGCAGCAATCTGTATTATTGACGCCACTCATTTGCAAAGGCATCTCTATTTGCTCAGTCAACTGCTCGATTTGGGGATTCCTACGATTCTCGTGTTGAATATGTGGGATGAAGTTCAGAAGCAGAATCTGGAGATTGATGTCAAAACTTTGGAACAGCGACTCGGCATTCCTGTTGTCGCCGCTAGTGCCAGAAGCGGTCTCGGCATTCCCGAATTGAAGGATAAAATGATCGCACTGTTGGCGAATCATCAATCTGCGGGCGAATCGAAATCGGATCATCTGGAGCTGTTTCCCGAAAATTTTCGGCGGGCACGCGCGGAGATTTCCCGTATCATTCAGGAAAAGGCAGCGCAGCGGATTCCCGAATATCTCGCAGAACGATTACTGCTTGACATCAATGGGGAAACCGAACGGGAAATCCTGAAGGAAAACGACGAGCTCGCAAAGATATTGCAATCGAAACGGGAAGAACTGAAGCAGGACGGTTGTCCGATTCCCGCGATTGAACCACGTGTGCGCTACGGTTGGGCCAGAGAAGTGCTCGAAGGAGTTATTCAGCGGCCAGAAACGCCTGTTGAGCAGCGCGGCAGTTCACTGGATCGCTGGTTAACGCATCGCTTTGTCGGGCCTGCGGTTTTTGCCGTGATTATGCTGTTGATGTTTCAGGCTATTTATACCTGGGCCGGTCCGTTGATGGATGGAATCGAGTATATTCAGGATGAGATCAGTGGATCGATTACCGGTGTGATGCCGCCGGGAGCATTTCGCAGTTTACTGACGGACGGCATTGTGGCCGGGGTTGGATCGGTCGTTGTGTTTCTGCCTCAGATATTGATTCTCTTTTTCTTCATTGCAATTCTTGAGGATTGTGGATACATGGCGCGGGCGGCGTTTTTGATGGACCGCGTCATGACAAAAGTCGGCTTGAGCGGCAAAGCGTTTGTGCCGATGATCTCCTCGTTCGCCTGTGCAGTCCCCGGAATCATGGCTGCCCGCACGATTGAAGATCGTAAAGAACGATTCGTGACGATCCTGGTCGCCCCGTTGATGAGTTGTTCCGCCCGCTTGCCTGTTTACCTGCTGATGATCAACGCGTTTGTTCCCCAGCGATCGATATGGGGAGGCTTCGTTTCGCTGCAGGCGTTTGTGCTGTTCTGTTTTTACTTACTCGGTGTTCTGGTGGCGATTCCGGTTGCCTGGATATTGAAAAAGACCTGGTTTAAGGGGGAAGTCGCTCCGTTCGTGATGGAACTGCCCAACTTCAAATGGCCCTCGTTTCGCGTTGTCTTTTTTCGTGTCTGGGATCGAGGGCGTTCTTTTCTGAAGCAGGCGGGAACGCTGATTTTTCTGACAACAATTATCGTCTGGGCGGCCGGTTATTTTCCCGGCGATCGTACAGAGTTGAATCAGGTGAAGGGGCTTCTCGAAAGTGGCAAGCTTTCGGAAGATCGTATTGCCCAAGAGATATTTGAACAGCGAAACCGTGAACTATCAGCGCAACTTCTGAATTCCAGTTTTCTGGGTTCTGCAGGACATGCGATTGAGCCGGTTGTCAGGCCGTTGGGGTGGGACTGGCGAATCGGGATGGGAGCGATTGCGTCCTTTCCGGCTCGTGAAGTCATCATTGGAACCCTGGGGACAATTTACAGCCTGGGCGGTGATGTCGACGAGAAAGATTCCGGCCTGATTGAAAAGATGCACGCCGCCCGCAAAGCCGATGGCAGCCCTGTTTATAATATACCGGTTGCATTGTCGGTGATGGTCTTTTTCGCTCTGTGTGCCCAATGTGGCGCGACCTTGATGGTAATGCGGCAGGAAACAAATTCCTGGAAATGGCCTCTGTTCGCATTTACTTATATGACAACCCTGGCGTACCTTGGAGCCTTTGTTACGTATCAGATTGGTATGATAATCCTACCTGCAGCGTAACCTTTGTAACGTAACCTTCGTCCTGTATATCTGCTGAAGGAGGGCCGATATGATCGATTGGCAAACACTTCTCAGCTTGCTGATTGTTGCAGCGGCGGCCATTCAGTTGGCACGTTTGCTGATGGGCAAAAAGACCAAATGTAGCAATTGTAGTGATCGTTGTTATGCGCAAAAGGGCGAAAAGGAATCGCTGGTTCAACTCGAAGATCTGGGGCATTCCCGAAAGGTTCAGTCATGAAATATCGCTTCCTGCTCCCTCTCGTTTTTTGCAGCGTTCCGATTTTCGTATTTCCCGAAACAAAGGCGATTGGGGCTGCTCCGGTGTATCGGGCGGTCGAAGCCCGTTTGAGCGTTGAGCGTGAGGGGCTTCCTTATGTTTTTCGGAAACTGAAGGATGGGAAGGAACTTCGAATTGCCTATTTTGGAGGCTCCATTACGGCTGCAAATGGTTGGCGTCCCCTGATTACCGAATGGTTTTCGAAGCAATTTCCTCAAAGCAAAATTCGCGAGATCAATGCGGCCATTGGTGGAACCGGCAGCGATTTGGGGGCCTTTCGGTTAAGGCGGGATGTGCTCGATCACAAACCGGATCTCGTTTTTGTCGAGTTTGCCGTCAATGACGGCGGGCGAAAACCGTACGATATCTGGAAGTCAATGGAAGGGATTGTTCGACAGATTTGGTTGGAGAATCCCGAAACGGAAATCTGTTTTGTTTATACGTTTCGCCTCGGTTACGAAAAAGACTTGCGGAACGGTTTTTGTCCGCAAGCCGCTTCTGCCATGGAGATGCTGGCTGATTATTACGGGATTCCTTCCATCAATGTCGCGTTGAGAATTGTTGAGCTGGAATCGGCAGGGAAATTGATATTCAAAGCTGATCCCCAATCGGCAGATCCCAATCTCATCTGTTTTTCAAAAGATGGCGTTCATCCGCTTGCCCGTGGCCATGAGATATATGCGGAGGTAATTTCAGAGGCGATTCTATCTTTTCAAAAATCAGGAAGATCAGGAAAGAAGGTCGCCCGTTTTGGTAAACTGAAGCAGCCGTTTGTCGCAGATAACTGGGAGGATGCCCGGATGATTCCGCTTGCTCCCCGAATGCTTTCCGGTAACTGGAAGCTGCTTGGACCGGATGACGTCCTCTCCCGTCGATTCAGCAAGCGAATGGGAACTATTTGGGTTGCTGACCAGCCGGGCAGCAAAATCTGTTTCAAATTCAAAGGGTCGTACGTCTCGCTTTACGATTTACTGGGGCCGGATGCGGGGCAGGTAATCCTTACGGTAGATGGTGAAA
>JALTOP010000099.1 GCA_027000105.1 Planctomycetaceae bacterium
TATATCTTTGTATGCATCGAGACCAGTGAACCCCCAAACCACACTGCCAGTGATACCGAGCGCATTCGGTTCATAATCATCAGCCAAAGCATCGGAAGTATCTCCGACGAAAGTTAAGAGAATCGCATTCTTGAGATAAGAAGAATATGACGATCTCCAGTTCTGCGCAGAAACTTGGCAGCAAACACTATATAGCTACTATAGCGATGATAATCACGTCTCACAGAGCCGTGGCACAAGACATGAACAAGGGCACCGGGCCCAAAGCATCAACCGGGGCACCCGGCGGATGGGCCACCCGCCGTAATGTGTTTCGTAGAGTTCACGAGGGTGTCCTAATCGCCTCCAAGTCGAATCGTAGTCGTAGTTCAGTTCGGCATTTCGTCCGCTGTCGGAGGTCGCACATCCGATCGGGCTTCATCACAGCAAGCGCCGAAGTTTTCGTAGTTTTTACGCGCTTGCGTAAGGCTGAGGCTGTTGGCACCACCTTCGTGTTCAACATCACTGAATTGCACAGGGTCGTCTTCCCAGCCACAGACCGGACATATCTCGTATGTGCCGGGTGGTTCCTCAGAGAGCGTCAGGTTACTACAGCAGGGGCAGGCGAAGCTCATTGTTTGTTCCAATAACTGATGCCGTCAGTAGGTCTAAACATTGTACGGAGAGCACCGTCAGCTCTTTGAACCGCAAAAGTATTTGTAGCCGGGTCGTAAAAGAGTTTGTCGCCGTTGGGTCTCACCTTCGTAAGCGTGCCCTTCGGCGGGTTGGTCACAAAGTTGCGAGCACCTTGAGCATATTGAGTGGCGTTGGGGAATTCGGGGAATTCCTTGCCGTGCTTCTTAAAGTGGTCAAAAGCGTTCTCAACCCCAGTTTTGTTCTTCGTACTGGTCCACAGTAGCCCCTTTGTCGCATCGCATTTATTGGCAAGTCTAGCCGTTTTTATGGTTTTTTCAACTGTGTCACTGGCTTCATCGGTTTTGCTCAGGAGCTTTCGAAGAAGACGGAGTTTCTTTCCGCTGACATACTTGCTCAGGTGTTTTCGGAGAAGGCGGAATTCCCTGCCGCTGACCATCAGAGGAACAGCTGCGCCGACCACTGTTAAAGAATAATCGAGAGTCGAAAGCTCCTCCCCGGTTACCAAATCCTTTCCGGTGACAATCTCATAACCATCGCGATAGTCCGATGCCCCCGGCACTGCCGCCGATATTCCGTCCGCTTTAATTTCAGCGCCTTTGGCAAGCAGCGTCAGGTCAGTAGCCTTGTTCAGTCCTTTGACCAACTCATTACTTAATCTGATTTGATCGGTAACTCCTTCAATTTTTAGCTCTTTCTCGATATGCGCGATAATATTCTTTTGTGTTTGCAGCATCTTTTCGTGAACTCTGCGAAATGCCGCATTTCTACTCGAACGTATCGCTTTTTCCAACCTGCTGATTTTAGCCCAGCGACTGATCAGCTCTTTCTGTTTTCCATATATTTCTTCTGCTGATAATCCGTTTTTCGCTTCAATTTCCGGGATTTGGTTTTTGGCTTCTGGTTTATCGATGATGCTGTCTGGTGGGGTGAGACTGCCGAAGATGCCGCCGAGGGTTTCGGTGTTGATCAGTTCCATGTGGTCGTAATCGATTTCAGACTCCTGGAC
>JALTOP010000100.1 GCA_027000105.1 Planctomycetaceae bacterium
ACCGTTTTGGGATGAGTGCTGTCCGCCATCACTCCTGCATTGGGAAAACGGTGCGGGCGGGCATCGGTGAGATGGCTCCAGAAAATCCCTGCGACCGGTTGCTTGGCCAGCAACATCGGCACGAACGTCATCACCCAGTCACTTTGAGCCTGTTCTGTCCACTCGTCTTTCCACTGCAAATGGTCCACTTCGACGGCCAGCGACGCCAGAGGATCTTTCTCGCCGCTGGAAGGACAGGCAATTGTGACATGCAACGGAACGCCAAATGCTCCCCAAGTGTCCAGCAATTTTGAAAATCGAAGCAGACGCCGGGCGTCATGATGTCCCGGTGCGTAACCGATTGCCAACTCCAAATTGATGCCGGACAGCCCTGCTCCGGAACGCAGGAGGGCATCAACGAGATGCCAGGGGCTAAGGCGATGTTTGCCTTTCGATTGATAGTCGCCCCAAGGGTGGGCAACCCGGATGAAAATCTGGCTGTCTTCATCAACCTGATGAGCAACATCGATAACACGGGCCGTCATGGCCAGTATGTTTTCTTCGGTGTATCCAAACAGGCCACCGGTATTCATACGGGCGGCTACTTCCCAAATACGAATTTTCCCCAAATATTGGGAAATCACCGTTTCTACATAGTCACTGAGAAAACTTTGCAGATTGAGGATATCGTGCTTCCAGTTGGCCAGCCATTCAGGCAAACCGTTTTGATCAAAGCCGAGCAATGGGCCTCCCTTGAGAAGCAGTTTGTTTTCGATTGCCCAATCTACCTGCTGGTCATACCGCTCCCAGTCGTAGTGCCCCTCGGAAGATTCAATCGCTTTCCAATCGAGAGAAATACAGGCCGCGTTGAAAGCATCGCAATAGTTATCGGGAATTTCAGAAAGGGAGACCGGGCCAAGGTCGCAGCCGAACATCGCGGGAATGTGCGAAGCCCGTTGACGTCTGACGTGCATTCGTTGCTCAATGTAGGAGTTCGCCAGGATATCTTCTGCACGACAGATTTTTTCCAATGCGATGTTCGCCAGTTCCGTTGCCTGGGAAGAATTTTCCTGATTGAAGCAGGCGGCCAAGAAATCCTTGTAGGCCTGTTGCTGCAACTGGTCGTACTGCTGCGGAATGAGCATTCCCGCATGTGACCAGACCGCATGCTGTTCGCGCATTTCACAAAGTTGCCCACGGGCCAGTTCAACCGCCAGTATGTAGGGAGTATCCCGTTCGAGAAGCGAGCAGGTTCTCAAAACAGGACGCCCGAAACCTTCAACAGGCCAGGCAATGTTCAGCTTGCCACTATCTGAGCATGGGCGAATACACTGTAATTCCTGAAAATGAATCTCTATCCGTCCAGGAAATGCAGCTCCATCAAAATTGGTCAGAAACGCCTGTTCCCAATGCGCACGATTTTCGGCCACATTCATCGAGCCGAGATCAAAACGCATCATTCCCATAATGTCGCCATCCTGAACTGGAAAAATAAACCGGGACCGAGCAGGAAACAGATCGCCAGTGTAATCAGACGGTGTTGCATGTTCAAGAAGGGAGCCTGACGATACGATATACTTGAAAAGATCGCAGGCCCGGTGTGACCGATTCGGCCAACCGCCCGGAAATGGGAAGTGAATATTTTACTCCCCGTACGTCTGGTCTATATTGACCGCTCCGGACAGAATGGTTCCTCGTCCACAATTCAAGGTCGTCAGTTACTCCCATCAGAATTACAAGCAGGAAACAAGAGCATGCCAGCCGTGTTGGAAACCTCAATACCGTCTCTCACGAAAAGGGAGGGAAAAGTTCGGGATGTTTATGATTTCGGTGATTCACTCCTGATTGTGGCTACCGACCGGATCAGTGCGTTCGATTGGATTCTCCCCAGCGGCATCCCGGATAAAGGCAAGATTCTCACACAATTGAGTCTGTTCTGGTTCAATCGGATCAATAGCAGGCATCATCTGATCTCAACCGATCCGACTGAATTGCCGCTACCTGCAGGCACTGATGTAAAATTGCTGAGCGGACGCAGTATGGTTGTCAAAAAAACAAAAGTTCTTCCCGTTGAATGTGTTGTGCGTGGATATCTTGCCGGTTCCGGCTGGAAAGACTATCAGGAAACGGGACTGGTTTCCGGAATACAGTTACCTCCCGGCCTGCAGGAAAGCGAGCAACTTCCCGAACCGCTTTTCACTCCTTCCACCAAAGCAGAGGAAGGACATGACATGCCGATCTCTTTTGAGGATGTCTGTGACCAATTGGGAGAAGAAACGGCAACACTGCTGAAAAGAAAAAGTCTCGAGATTTACAACGAGGCGGCAACATACGCCCGTGATAAAGGAATCATTCTGGCGGATACCAAATTCGAATTCGGCGTTCTCGATAGCGGTGAAATCATTCTGATTGATGAGGTTCTTACCCCGGATAGCTCACGTTTCTGGCCGGCTGACGATTATGAAATTGGGCGATCCCAAATCTCGTTCGATAAACAGTATGTTCGCGAATGGTTGATGGGTACATCGTGGGACAGAAACTCCCCTCCGCCGGAATTGCCTGATGAGGTTATTAAAAACACACGGGCAAAGTACATTGAGGCTTATGAAACCCTGAGCGGTCAGAAGTTTTCTGTCTGAAGCTGTGTGTTGCCACCACCCCGTTCCATCGGAACAAACCGTCAAGCTGGGTCAATTCGACAAGGAGAACATCGTCCGGGTAAATAGTGGCATCCGCAAGTAAACAACTGCAACCACAAATAAACCTCCAGAGATGCCTGTCTGGATCGTTGCCTGTCCGGAACTATTGTTACCACGCCCCTGCTACCGAAAGAAAGACAGGACGAAATACCGCCATCATCATTTTTTCGATGTCAACGTGGCGGCGATGAACTCACGATTTAGCCGGGCGATGTTTTCAACGCTGATACCAGCTGGACAGGCCGCCTCACACTCATTCGTGTTGGTACAGCCGCCGAAACCTTCCTTATCCATTTGGTTGAGCATGTTTTCCACGCGGGTACTGCGTTCCGGCTGCCCTTGTGGAAGAAGTGCAAATTGAGAGACTTTCGCAGAGACAAATAGCATCGCAGAAGCATTTTTGCAGGCGGCAACGCAGGCACCACAGCCGATACAGGTTGCCGCATCGAAAGAGTCATCTGCGTTCTGTTTAGGAATGATCGTTGTGTTCGCTTCCGGAGCATTGCCCGTATTGACGGAAACGTAGCCACCCGCCTGCATGATGCGATCCAGGGCGGAGCGGTCAACCATCAAGTCCCGAATGACTGGAAAGGCACCGGCTCGCCACGGTTCGATCCAGATATGATCTCCCTCTTTGAATTTTCGCATATGAAGCTGGCAGGCAGTTGTTTCGTGGTCTGGACCATGTGCCTGACCATTAATCATCAATCCACAACATCCACATATTCCCTCTCGGCAATCGTGCTCAAAAACAACCGGTTCTTCATTATTGGAAATGAGTTTTTCATTCAAAACATCCAGCATCTCCAAAAATGACATATGGGGCGAGACGCCATCAAGCTGATATGTCTTGAACGCGCCCTTTGTCTCCGGGCCATCCTGTCGCCAAATATGCAGAATAATTTTCATAGCAACCATCTATCGAGTAATTGTAAACAACTGGCAGTAAACCACCGGTAACAGACCGTTCAGAAATCAACCGGATCCGTCATTTCGCATCCAATTGCATCATGTCCCAGATCTATTTGTAACTTCTTGTGGTCAACTCGACATTTTCAAATTTCAATTCTTCCTGATGTCGAATCGGTTCTTTGTCGTCTCCCTGATATTCCCAGGCGGCGACGTGACAGAAGTGTTCATCGTCCCTTTTTGCCTCATTTTCCTCCGTTTGATATTCTTCACGGAAGTGCCCGCCGCACGACTCCTCTCTCGCCAGTGCGTCCCGGCACATCAGTTCGCCATACTCAAGGAAGTCCGCCACCCGTCCCGCTTTTTCCAGTTCCTGATTCAACTGATTGCCCCGGCCGGTCACATTGACGTTTTCCCAGTACGCCCAACGTAACGACCTGATCTCCTCTATTGCTTCTTTGAGCCCCTGGGCATTTCGGGCCATTCCACATTTATTCCACATGATTTTGCCAAGTTCGCGATGGAAACTGTCGACCGAGCGATTTCCCTTGATCGAAAGCAGTTTATCAATACGCCCTTGAACTTCCTGTTCAACAGCTTCGAACGCATCGTGGTCGGTTCCAATCTCGCCCGGTGTTGTCTGTGCCAGGTGATTTCCCACGGTGTACGGGGAGACGAAATATCCATCCGCCAGCCCCTGCATCAACGCGGAAGCTCCCAGGCGGTTTGCCCCGTGATCGGAAAAGTTCGCCTCCCCCAAAACAAAAAGACCCGGAATAGTCGATTCCAGATTGTAATCGACCCACAAGCCCCCCATTGTGTAATGGACAGCCGGATAAATTCTCATTGGGACCTCATACGGATCTTCGTCCGTAATTTTCTTGTACATATGGAACAGGTTCCCGTACTTGGCTTCGATCGCCTCTTTCCCCTGCTCCTCAATGGCTCGTTTGAAATCGAGATAGACGGCCATCCCGGTCTCTCCCACGCCATAACCTGCGTCACAACGATCTTTTGCGGCCCGGGAAGCAACATCGCGTGGCACCATGTTACCAAAGGCAGGATAGCGGCGTTCCAGATAGTAATCCCGATCCTCCTCGGGAATCTGTCCGGGCGGTCGTTTATCGTCCTTGTTTTTTGGAACCCAAACCCGTCCATCGTTTCGAAGCGATTCGCTCATCAAAGTCAACTTGGACTGATAATCGCCTGAAACAGGGATACAGGTGGGGTGAATCTGGGTGAAACAGGGGTTGGCGAAAAATGCGCCCCGCTTGTGACACCGCCAGGCGGCAGTAACGTTGCACCCCATTGCATTGGTAGACAGATAGTAGGCATTCCCGTACCCACCGGTGCAAACAAGAACCGCGTCTGCGGCATGTCTCTCCAACTCACCCGTTACCATATTTCTGGTGATGATCCCGCGGGCAGCACCATCCGCGTTGACCAGATCAAGCATCTCCCTGCGAGGAAAAACTTTTACCTTGCCTTTTTTGACCTGCCGCATCAATGCGCTGTAAGCGCCGAGCAGCAACTGCTGGCCGGTTTGTCCCCGAGCATAGAAGGTTCGCGAGACCTGCGCCCCGCCGAACGTTCGGTTTGCCAGCAATCCACCATATTCCCGGGCAAACGGAACCCCTTGCGCTACACATTGATCGATGATGTTGTTGGAAACTTCCGCCAACCGGTAGACGTTGGCTTCACGTGAGCGAAAATCTCCTCCCTTGATCGTATCGTAGAATAGTCGCCAGACCGAGTCTCCGTCGTTGGGATAGTTTTTGGCGGCATTAATTCCCCCCTGAGCCGCAATACTGTGCGCTCGACGGGCGGAATCCTGATAACAAAACGCTTTGACGTTATATCCCATCTCTCCCAGAGAAGCGGCCGCGGCTGCTCCTGCCAGTCCGGTTCCAACGACAATCACGTTATATTTTCGCTTGTTGTTGGGGGCAACAAGTTTAAGTTTGTTTTTGTGCTGAGTCCACTTATCGGCAAGTGGGCCATCCGGGACTTTGGATTGTAAAACGGTCATGATGACACAACGTCCAAAAGATAAAATGTGTAATTGCTACTAAAAAAAGAGCTGTTTCCGACAGCACGTCCAACTCCCCTACTCCGCGGGAACCTCAATTGAGTTCCCATCCCCATAGGCAAACAGAACGGGAGTGGTCCGCCCCTGCAGAGCCAGGCGCAGATCGTTAGTTGTTTCGATAAAAGATTCTTCCTGATGTTGCGGATGAACCTCTTTTTTCGGAGAGGGCTTCGCCGTTTCGTAAGGGGATATCAGGGCGTAAATCGGAAAAATGGCAAATCCACCTGCAACAATAACCGCGAAAACAGGCCCCAGCCGCCTGGTGAGCGGATCGTATTTGGGGTGTTTCAGGCCGAGTGTCTGGAACAGACTGGTCACACCATGCGAGAGATGCCAGCCAAGCATGATGACACCAACCAAATACGCGATGGCGGAAACCGGAGTTCTCATGATGACAAAAGCCTTGTCAAATGGTTCCAACCCTGCAATTTTGTCAGGCATCGTCAAATTCAGGGTGAAATCCCCCAAATGTAACAACATGAATGCCAGAACAAGGCCCCCTGAAAGCAGCATATTATTTTCGGGAGAGATTGCTCCGGGCAACTTGCGACCCGCAATCTTCGATTTTTTTACCGCGTACTGTTGTGGTCTGGCGTCAGTATTCTCCCGGCTCGTTTCCATTGCAATCCAGATGTGAACGACAAACAGAACAAGCAGGCCCGCTTCCGCCAAATGCACAAACCATTCCTGCGAATGCAAGGTATGTGCGTAGCCGTTATAGGCATCAGGCCCAACAAGCATCAGCATGTTGCCTAACAGATGCACAACAAGAAACAGGCACAGCAAGGCCCCCGTGCATGCCATGAGCAACTTTTTACCAACCGAAGTTTTCAGTGCATCAACGACCCAATTCATAATGGCCAGGGTCCAGAATTAAAGGTTAAAGCAAAAATGAAAGGAACGGACTGCGAGTATAGAACATTTCCAGATTCATGCAATCGAGGCAAATTGTCACACCCGTAAAAAATGCAGAATGTTAGCTAACGCAAAAGGGAAAGATTGGGGAAGGTGGAATTGACAAGGCTGTTCAGAACTTCTTGAGTGAAACACCTGCTTATACTGATCGAGTTCCTCATTGGAATTCCCAATCAGGCCAATGACCGCGCACACAAAAGAAAGGAAACCGCCCGGCATGGGCTGGTCTGTTCCGACCGCCGTAACCATAATGAGATTTTCAAAAGTTTGCGAGCCGTTCGTAAACTTTTACCGTTAGCCCGCATTTCTCACCATGCGGTTTCCGGGATTGAATTTGGTGGCTTCGAGGGTGGCTACTGGTCTGTTGGATCGGATTTGCAATGGAAGACGGTCGGATTTTCCGGCTGGGGCCGATTTCGAGGGCTTGGGGGCGAAC
>JALTOP010000101.1:0-1869 GCA_027000105.1 Planctomycetaceae bacterium
TGAAGTCTCACACGATCAACAACATGACGAAAGTCGATGTCGGAGCACCAGTCGAGCACTTCCGGGCTGATGTACGACACACGCCGGGCATTCGCATGCCTCATCCTGTGAAGTACATGCAATACACCGAAAAACATCCGGTTTACGGACCGAATGATCTTTCTGAACCAGCCTGGAACAGCGGCGGACAGGGGGCTTACTGCCCTCCCGGTGCCCAACCACAGCAATAAGAACCGAATTCGAACCGCTTAGCCGCCTTTTACAATGCGGCTAAGCGGTCTTTTCCAATATTCGACAACAAGATATACTTCCCCCTCAAGAGTCCCTTCCCCGTTCATCACGAACAATTGGCATCACTGAATCCCTTCAATTGATGTTATCCCTTCCCGTTTTGTAGCGTTCGCTGTGCGGACCACATTTGATCGAGCAACGTTGATCGAGCAACGTCTGTATTGATCCACACAGCGGATCTTCCCCGAATTGAACGATCTCCCTTCCTTCGCCTCATTTTTCTCCCGCAGGCAATCATGAAAACGACCATCATTCTCGTACTTCTGGGTACCTGTTATGTTCTGTTTGCTGCGACCATTGTCGAAGCGCAACCACAGTTCCGTGGGCCACAATTTCAAGGTTCACCCTACTATCATCCATTGAACCAGACAACGCCTCCCGGTGTAGCTGGTCAATGGGCAGGTGCTTTGGGCCGGGCGGATGGACGCTATTTTCAACCGGTGCAAATTCGCCTTCCCGGTGGAGGCAAGGTGACTGTTACCGAGCCACAAACACGACAAAAGCATGATCTGAAGGCCCCCGCTCAAATCGGTTGTCTTGTCGGCCCACTGTATCGATTTCGTATTTCGGAAATTCCGGAGTTTCCGGGAGTCGATCTGTATCCCTCGATCGAATTACTCGATCGCCTGCATCCTCCTGCCGGCTTGAAACAGAAGTATCCCCTTCCGATTGAAATTACCGCAGCCGACATTCAGGCGGCGATGAACGACCGCCTGGTGACAAAAATCATCTATCTGGAACAACCCGATCTGGCCGTCCCGCAGGCAGAACAGGGAAGCATCCACGAAGAAGTCATTTCACAATCGAGAAATCTGATGACCGAAGCCGATCTGCGTGGACGTCCGGTTGTCATCTTGAGAATCGGCGGACGCATCCCGAGCCCCGAAGAAATGTATGGTGACCCCACCAAACCTCCCGCACCAATTGAACTGTACCCGCAAAAGTAAAAACAAAAAAAGTAAAACAAAATAAATCTCGCAGAGTCCACCGTGCGACTCTCTCACCTGAACTACTCTCAACTCGAACAGGTAACAGACATGTTGAAGCAAATTGCACGTTTGGAAAAAAACATGGAAAAGTTCATGAACAGGACAGCGAAAGTCTCTTTGCGCCTCGGATTCGGTTTATTGTTGTGCGCCAATTATTCCTGTTCTTCGACGACAAGTTCGATTCTCGGAAAAGACCCGTTCAGCAAACAGCAGGGGCCTATTCCCGGTTCATCCGCGCAGGTTCCTCATGGCAATCATAGCATATTGGAACAAGCCAGTTTCCCGTTGGAACAATCACCAGCCGCGACGATGCCCCTGGCTCAGGGACACCCGGGACATCAGCATCAAATTTCACCGGCTGGTTACCAACAGCAGACGGCGCAAAAAAAAAATGAATGGCCAGCCGTACCGGAACAGCGAGTCGGTATCGCCCCGCCACAAATAACCCAGACCGCCGGGTTGGAACAGCCACCGTTGCCACCGGGGGGATATGAACACCCTCTCGGACAACCGCAAACCTGGGCCGAACCGATGGCTCGTGTGACATCGCCTCCCGCTGCCAATAAAACGGGTCCAGTGAACAACCCGG
>JALTOP010000101.1:1879-5655 GCA_027000105.1 Planctomycetaceae bacterium
GTTTCCCGGCAGGATTGAACAGGTTGCCTTTGAGACTTCAGCCGAATCACCTGAAGCGTCTCAATCATCTGAACAGAACCCGATGGAATCGGTCGATGCCGCATTCCGGCAGGCAAGCAACTTCACGCCCGCAGAACCTCGTGTTCCGTTGAGTCAGGTTTCCGCAACCGCTCATGTGCAGTTGAATCCGGGGAGTTGCCAAAGTTGTCCTCCCGGTCTGCCTGTTCAGCCAGAAGCGAATAGCGAAGTCGATCCCGCGTTTTATCCAGATGAGTATCTATGCGACGGCGGCGACCGCAAGTTGCCCGTGCATTATTCCCCCGGCATTCGTGAGGGATTCGACACACAGGATACCATCGCTGAATATCGGGATGATCAGGGAAAACAGCACGTTAAAAAATCGAATCAGGCATGTGTGTACGCTCCCCGTTTCGCAGCCGTTACCACGATCGCAGGCATTTCAGAAAACCTGAGCGTCAATCGCGCTCTGGGAGCTTACGAAACGGTCAACGGATTGGCGATGAATACACGCATCAAACCGAACACAGAGCGACAAACCGATCAAATTAAAGCGGCTCGTGTTCGTACCAGAGTCAGCGGTCTGGAATCGGAAAACATTACTCTTGGGGTGAATCAGGCGACCAAGCTGGAAAACCACAGCAAGCTCGTCAATACGAATACCGATTACGCCTTCGCCGGACTGGATAAACTGGACCGTTGGCAAAGCCCCGTCTCCATGGATGGCATTCAAGCCGCTGCCCAGTGGACACGCAAGCAAAGCCCGGTCATTGTCGCCAGCGATACGGCCGGCTCGGAAGTTTACAGTTCCTTCCGCCCGGAAGAAATGGTTGGCCTGGAAGAAAAACAGAAGTCCAAAGGGGAAATTTATATCGACAAGTCGGCTGACAAAGCCGACGCGGCACCGGGCGACGTGATCACATTTACGATCCGCTACAAAAACACCGGAGATCGTTCACTGAACAACGTTGTTGTTCTTGATAACCTGACGCCACGGTTGGAGTACATCGAGGGATCTGCCACTTCGGATCGCGATGGACGGCTCGTTGTCGAAGATAACCTCGAAGGAAGTCTCATCCTCAAGTGGGAATTCGATGGCGAACTGGCAGGCCACACCGGCGGCACAGTCACCTTCAAAGCGAAAGTCCGATAACACGGCTACCAACACCGCGTGAAACCAGCAAAGCAGGCTCCGTTTTGTCGACTACGATTGGTAAACCGTAGGCATAGGCTGTGTCTGAATGTGGTTTTGAATGGCCCTTGCATGTAGTGCGTCCCGCAGACTTCACCCGCTGCGAGAATTGGGCATCTGCTCTCACGCCAGCAGTTCAGAAGAATCAGCGTGTCCTGTTTTTTACCGGGAACTGCGCCTGGTTCTCATCAAGCCAGCGGTGCAGCTTTTGTCTGAGTTCAGCAACTTTCTGTGGGTTCTGTTTGGCCAGGTTGTTTGATTCGCTCAAATCATTGGCCAGGTTGTAAAGTTCAACCCTGCCGTCTTCGTAGTATTCGAGCAGTTTCCAGTCACGGGATCGTATGGCACTAACCGGTGTCGTTGTGGGATAATAATGCGGATAGTGGAAGTAAACGGAATCCCGCTTCAAACGTGACGTCGATTGTCTCAACAGCGGTACCAGGCTTGTTCCTTCCACCTTGGCATTGTGATCGGGATCCCCCGGCAGCCCGAGAATTTCCAGCAATGTCGGATAGAAGTCGCAGGTTGTGACAGGTTCGTCGCAGACGGCTCCCGCCTGTGTCACGCCCGGCCATTTGATCAGCAGTGGCACACGGATTCCGCCTTCATACAACGACCCTTTGCCAGAACGCAACGGGGCGTTACTCGTGACATGCTCCATCTCCCGATACCCATTGATATACCCGCCGTTATCGGAAGTGAAAATGACAACGGTGTTGTCCGTCATTCCCAATTCGTCGATCTGTTCAAGAATGCGGCCAACATTTTCGTCCAGGGTTTCGGTCATCGCCGCATAATTCGCGTTGTGATGGTCTGCTTTCGGATCGATCTGTCCATCATACTTTTTCACCAACGCCGGTTTTCCCTCGATCGGTGTGTGCACGGTGTAGTACCACATATTGAGAAACAGAGGTTTTCCGGACTGGGTTTTCATGATTTTCAGGGCTTCGGTAGTCAGGCGATCTGTCAAATATTCCCCTTTACTACCTCCTTCGAGATGGGGAATGTAACGCATTTCCTTCTGCCTGCCGAACGGCCCTTTGTAAGGGAAGAAAAATGTCGATGGACAACCCCAGAAGGTACCGCCGATGTTCGCATCGAATCCCTGATTTTCGGGATAATACCCGGCCGTTCCCAAATGCCACTTTCCCAAATGAGCCGTGTAGTAACCGGCTTGATGCAGGACATCTGCCAACGTTGTGTACTCGAGATCGAGATTCTCCTTCGTTATCGGCGGAATCACCTTACGATTTTGCGGTGGATGGGCGGCCGATTCGTGCCAGATCGTCATATGCAATTTCGCAGGCGAAATCCCGGTCATGATCGATGCCCGTGTCGGCGAACAGACCGGCGCAGCCGCATAGGCATTGGTAAACTTCATACTCTGTTTGGCCAAACGGTCTATATTGGGCGTTTGATGCAAGTCCGACCCAAAACAACCAACCCCGGTCCAGCCCATGTCATCCACCAGAATGAGAACCACGTTCATTTTTTTGCGACCCGGCTGCTTCTCTTTCTCCTTCTGACTCGTCTCTTTGCCCCTGTTGTTAACCCCGCTGTTAATTCCACTGACAATCCGATCCACTTCCGCTTCGGTAAAACGGCCAGTGATGACACACTGCTTCCCAATAACACCGTTAATGAAGGGAGCCATAATCAACTTGCCATCGACGAGGATCGCCAGACGCTTGCGAAGAGATTTTCGCTGCCGGGTCTCTTCCGGGGTCACCTCTTTGGCTCGCTCTGGTTTGCTCCGCTCTGGTTGTGGAGATTCGGAAAAACCGGGAGGCACCGCACCGGGATTGGGCTGTGGCGAATTCGCCTTGGTCAGCTTGCGCATTTTCTCGCCACCTTCATCAGTCAAACGGAGTTGAATCGCCCAGGTTCCCCATTCGGTCTTCTGCTTGGCGGCAGACTGAATATCTCCGTTGGACAGTTCAACTTTGGGAGACAGGTATATCGCCTCACCGTTTCGCCCGGGAACAGTGCTGGGGAGGGTCGCTTTGGTTAATCCCTTGGCGGGCAAATCCTGCGCCAGACGGAATTCAATCCTCACTTTTACCGGTTTTGAATCCTCTGCAACACACACCGAAAGAGAAAGCTGCAGGAGCAATCCAGATAGCAACACAAATAACATCCGCGAGAGTTTCACCATTTCACCTACCCCTTTTCGATAGTTTTGTCACTGCGAGCCTGGCAGCAGACATCGAGACCCGCCCTTGTCATTGGATCGAATCGAACAAAAATTTCGGTTTCTGTTTGAGCGGGACACCGTTTCATCGATTCAATCGACCGATCACCCCGCTCCCCCCCTCATCACGGCTCAGTAGAGCGTCGGAATGTGGTTAAGTCGATTTCAGAGGCAATCGCGAAACCCGTCGGCTATCCCAAACTGTTGGCAACAACCTGTTTCATTTTCTCAAGACCGGTTTGGGCAACGACCGCCGGATCCTGTTTCCAGTATTCCTTATTGAACAGTTCCAACGACAGCGCTCCCCGGAAACCGATTTTCTGTAACGACCGAAAAATCAGCTTCATTGGCGCCACTCCATCTCCTGGATAGACA
>JALTOP010000101.1:5665-7026 GCA_027000105.1 Planctomycetaceae bacterium
GGATAGACACGATGGGAATCGTTCTGCTTTTCGCGATCGGGCTCAGCCGGATAATCGTTGATGTGAAAAACCTGAATGGCCTCGGTGGACATCAACCGAATCCATTCGAACCCGGAACCGCCTCGAAACAGATGATAGATATCGGGAAGAATCGCTGCCTGAGGATGATTAGCGGCTGTGGCAACGAATATCGCTTCCGAAATGTGGGAAAGATTGTGCGAGCTTCCCCAGATTTCCAACTGCGGAATGACCTCCATCGATTTCCCCAGTTCAAGCAGATTGTGATATCGCCCGGCGATACGGAACAGATCGATCTTCGGTTCTTTATTTCCATAAATACCCGCTGGCGGTGCCGCGATCCGCTTCCCTCCCAGTTGACGAATCAGATCCATTCCTCGTTTGGCTTCCTCGAACCCCGCTTTTCTTTTCGCTTCGTCTTCAACCGCCCAATTCGGGAAACCAATCGCGTTCTCAACCTGTAACCCGCAATCATCCAACTGCCGACGCAAATCCTGCAGCCTCCCCCCCTGTTTGACAAATTGATCGATATCACGAATCCATGGCTCAATGCCATCGTAACCGGCTTGTGATGCGATCTCGATCACTCGGGGTAGCCCCAGTTTCGCCGCCCTGATTGTGCTCGTGTTCAGGCAGTACCGAAAGGCCGGGTATTTCACCTCAACATTTACAGCCGCTGAGGATGGGGAAACCATTTCGGAACTCGCAACCAGAGGAACCGCCGCTGCAACCGAAGCCATCTTCAGAAAGGCCCGCCTGCCGTTTTTATCGGATATTTTATTGCTCATCATGCCTTCTCTGGGCGAATAATCCACGGAACACTCCAGTCATCTCGTCAGCCTGAATTATATTTTCTGTTGCACCCCGACACAACGTCCCCGGAAATTCACTTCCCAATACTCTGGATTCTGCAACGATATTCTACAACAATCAGACAGTTATTCTCGAGCATACTTACGCATCAATTTTCGCCGACCTACCGAACCTCACTCACATTGGAGTGTCCCAGAGATCAATTCGACAGAGAGTATTCGCAAAGGAGCAGAACTTTCCAAACAGGATGGAAGTCAAGATAAAAGCTGTGACAATAACAGATGCCCCGCAGCGAATCTTTTCCCAATCCGTTACCAAACTTTTCAAACTGAGGCTGAGCATTTTCAGCGTTTTCAACCGCGAAATGCACAAAACGATACATATCGATCGATGCTGGCAGCACAGCCGATGGATTATTGGGCCATTTGCAAATAGAATCAGTTGCACGAAACTAAACTCTCCTGTATAAATGGGGCACAAGTGAAGATCAGCTGATTCCGCGGGCGATTAGCTCAGTTGGCTAGAGCGCT
>JALTOP010000102.1 GCA_027000105.1 Planctomycetaceae bacterium
GTCATACCCGACACCTTCCAGCTTGTGACAGGCCGCACAATGTTTTTTGAAAACAACCGCTCCCTGCCCGGGGTTGCCTTTCAGTTGAAGGACGGATTGATATTTCTGAATTACCTGTTGGCGATTGCCACTATTGGCGTCGCTGAGCAAAGCCTTGATCCTGGCCCGGATTTTTTTATCGCGATAAACCAGTAGTGACTGTCGAGTGCTCGCATCAATATCGGCCCGGGCGAGATCACCATTTTCGATGGCATCGAGCAGATCGGAAAGCCAGGCGCTTCTTGTGGAAAGAACTCCCAGCACTTCGGCTCGTGTTGCGGGGCCATAACTTCGCCAATTGGTCAACAAAACCTGGCTGATCGCAGGATCCGTCAATGTTCCCAAGTGCCTGACAACCGCTTTTTGAATCGCCGGTGAAACTTGTGGCGTCAACAGTTGTCCGAGTATCTGAATATCCGCCGTCCGCTGGGCCGGGTTTCGAGCCAGCAGGCGAACTGCGGCGATGCGCAACGCTTCTGTCGCCTGTCGGTCGAGAACAAGCTGGCGGGCATTTTCAATCAGGGTCGAAACCTGTTGGACGAGTTTCTTCCCGCGTTTCCCCTCCTGGCTGGCAAGCGATTCAAGGGTGGTTTTTCGTTTCTGCAGTGCATCGAGCAGGCCGGCGACTGTTTCGTATTGCCAGGGCAGGTCGTCGGGGTTGTCCAGTTCCAGTATCGTTGCCAATCCATCGAAAGTTGCCTGCCGATTTTCGAAGGCGACCGAAAGGGCGAGCAGTTGACCGACCAATCGTCCAGCCTCGGCGTTTTGCCGCTGTTGCAACGCGACCTTCAGGATTTCACCCAGGTTCCGGCTGTTAATGGAACTTGTCAGAGCAGCGGAAATGTAGAAATCATTCGCATTGTGGATCGCCAGATAGGCCAGGGCTCGGGCACTTTCTGTACCGGGCCATTCGCCCAGTGTGCAGGCAAGCTGCAACCGGACTTTCGCATCGGGATCGTTTACCATTTTCACAGCCGCAGCGATTATCCGCGGTTCCCGTTTGCCCAACGGTTCGGCAACGCGAATCGCCTGACGTCGCACACCGGGGGATTGATCCCGCAGCAACTGAGTGACGACCTTCACCGAAGCCGCATTCAATCCCTCGAGAGTGCAAAGAGCATGCAGGCGAGCGAGCGGATTCGGAGAGTTGAACGCCAGTTGTTCGAGCGGTTCAACAGCCGATCTGTCTGCTTTTTCCACCAATAACTGCTGAACGATGTCGCGCTGTTGACCGTTCGGGCTATCCAAAGCGGCGACCAGTTCGGGTATCGACAGATTGATGAAGCGGGGAATCGGGCGGGGGCGTTTTCCTTTGGGATAGACGCGATAAATGCGTCCTTTGTTTTCGCCGTGCCGATAAAACGGTTTCAGTTCCTCGCGTCCTTCCGGAGTCAACCATTGCGGGTGTTCGATCATGTACCGATACATATCGACAATCCACAGAGCGCCATCGGGGCCGGTGGTGACAAACACCGGGCGGCACCAGCGATCCTTCGAAGCGAAAAAGTCCCGTTCCGACTCTCTCGGATCCCGATGCGATTTGAAACTGACGCCCTCCTCTTCGATGATGTTGTGCTGCACAAGATTGTGAAACGGTTCACAGGTAAAAGCATGTTCGGCACGGTTACGAGGAAAGAGCAGTTCGTCGCGGTAGATCATGGCGGAACAGGCTGAAGTAAACCGCCCGGACTGCTCGAAACTGTGAAATCGTTTTTGGGGAGTTTTCGCCGGATAAACCTTCGGATTGCGCGGGCCAACGACCTGCACGCGCGGATCGGGTGAGGCGATGTGCGGATTTCGGCGCATGTAATCATCATTGAGTACGTAATGCCAAAGCGGAAAGCTGTTCTGTTCTCCGAACCAGTTTCCCCAATCATCCCGATTGCGACCGAACTGCGAAGGCCCGGATTGCGGATCGATTTCTCCCGTATCCGGTCTGAAGCGGAAATCACGACTGCCCAGATCGATTTTTTTTCCTGCTTTGACCGCCTTGATGCTGCGGTCTGCTCCGTATCCGCCGTGATGGGCCCCGCTGGCACAATAGACCCAGTTATCCAAACCGCGTTGCAACCCGTTGACGCGCAGTTGTTGATTCCCTTCCTGAAAACCGGTAAAGAGGACTTCCCGTCGATCCGCCTTGCCATCGCCATTGGTATCTTCGGCGAAGAAAATATCAGGAGCAGCCGTCACCAATAACCCGCTGCCCCAGGGAAGCAAGCCGTTCGGAAAGGGAACCTTGTCGAGAAAAAGGGTGGCGGAATCGTATTTCCCGTCGCCATCGGTATCTTCCAGAAATTTGATCTGTCCGCCCGGCTTGCCTTTGCCGTCCATCCCCATCGGATAATCGATCATTTCCGCGACCCATAATTTCCCATCCGCTCCCCAGGCGATCGCAACCGGATCGACCACCAATGGCTCGGCTGCGACCAGCTCAATTTCAAAACCGTCTGGCACATACGAAACGGCCAGGGTTTCCTCAGGGGACATCGGGGGAGAATCCGGTTCAGGAACTTTACCGTTCCCCGTTTTATCGGCAGCGCGAGTTCCCGGAACAGACAAGGCGAACGCGAGCAAAAGAGCAGAAAACCAAAAGAGATTCTTTGAACAAACAGGACGGTACATATTCATCTCTCATCTTGAGTATCATGGCTTGAGTAGACAGCCGACGGTCTGCACTCTCAGCGGTTTCAGGCAGCAGTGAAAGTTCGAGACACAGAATTGCTTCATTGCTTCTTTCAGTTGCCAACCCTGTCGATCTACGATACCCGAAGCAGTCTCGGGAATTAAAGTCAAACTGACATTTTCAACGTTATTCAGTCGAGAATCCTTTTTTGGAAACAGGGGCCAATTGAATCTTGCGATAGAAGATTTCCGACGCCTCGCACTGGAAGCAGATGGTTCCTTTTTCAAGCGGTACCCAGGTTTTAACGCCGTTGACGAGCATCGGTTTTTTCATGTCGAACAGTTCCATCACCAGAAAACCGTTGACCCAATAGCGGGCCTGATCGCCTCGCACTTCAACTTCAACAAGATTCCAGCCTTCGAGTCGATCAAGCTGTTGGGATCGTCGTATTCTCCCAATTTGCGTACCGATGGAAGGGCCGGTTGTTACTTCCGGAATACTCTTCGCGATTCCTCCCTTGGCTTCGGGAAGATAGATCGAAGGTGCTGATGGCGAGACGAAACTGCGGGCCTGACTAGCCACCAAATAGGTGTCGCCGGTGTCACCCTCCTGCACCTGACACTCGACGGATTGCGGGAACCCGCCCGCCACCCATTTGCTGCGATCCAATCCGAAACAGTGAAAAAGAAGCCCGGCATCCCGTTTGCTCTTTTTGCGCGGGACGAATTTTTTCGTTCCCCATTTATATTCGAATCGCAAACGGTAATGGGAGTACTCTTTTTTCGTCATGATTACACCATAGGAAACTCGCGTGTCCGGATCGGTCTGGCGATAGGTGTGAATCATGCCATCGTGAACAGTAAAGTATTGATGCCTGTCCTCGTTATCGGGCTGACCTGTGATAAACAGATCCCAACCGTCCAGATTCTCGCCATTAAACAGCGGTTGCCATTGCAGCGGTTCAGCTTCTTCCGCCAAACAGACAGCACCGAACAGAATCAGAAAAAGAAAAGTTGTCCCTGATTTCATCAAGCACGTTTTCATCAAGCACCCCCTGCAACATACGATATGAACACACACAAGCGAACCCCCGGCGAACTTCCCCCAAAACCCGCCTAATACCCAGCACCACACGCACCATGACATCCGCTAAATCCGACTACCCTAAAAGATAACGAGTACACCATCAATATGTCAATAGTTTACATATAAATAATAGTTGTGTAGTTCATTGGCCGGTCGGTTTGGGGATTCCGTTACTTTTAACTGGTTCTTTTCAGTGGTTCTTTTCAGTGGTTCTTTTCACTGGACGGCTTGCGTGAAGCGGTTTGTGTCGTCACGAGTTGCCTTGTTGTTTTTGATCTTGTTGTTTTTGATGAAGATCAACTGAAGGCTGGCACTGACGACAGGACTGGCACGCTGGAGACCGACACACCGAACACTGAGACGTCGGGCAGGTGGCTTCTGATCAAGAAAGCGAAAAGCAAGAGCATGCCAGGGATTTATGAACCGAGGTAGCGGGCATACAGCGTTTTTGCTTCGGCCATATCTTCAGTCCCTTTGATGATGGCTCGTCCATCCTGGAAAAGATGGATTTCGATTTCCGGTTTCCCGCTCGGTTTGAACCAGAACAGAAACGGATTGCAACTGATCTCTCCCGATGATTGCAGCGACTGCGCGAGATGTTCGAAATCGATCTGTTTCTTTTCAGGAGGCGTTATCTGCACCGCATTCCGCCCGCACAGAACAGTCGTTTGCGAGCCCTGTTTTCCCTGCAGCCAAATCCGTTCACCTTTGCCGCAGGCGTTGCAGCCATTCTGCTGGGAGAGGGAGGTCAGATCGACCTGTTGAAAACTGCCGTCCCAAAGATCGACAATCGTCATCCGTCGATCCGGCTGATCCGGGTCACGGATCAACTGCAGCGCCCGAATCACCTGCAGTGACGCAATGATATTCACCGCCGGGCCAAGAACCCCGGCTGTGTCGCATGTCTCGGTTTGTGGCGGGACGGAATCGATCAGACATCGCAGACACCCGGTTTTTCCTGGCGCGAATGTCATCACCTGCCCGCTGGCTCCCAGAACGCCGCCACTGATCCACGGGATGCCCGTTTCGAGCGACGCATCGTTGATCAGAAATCGCGTTTCGAAATTGTCGGTTCCATCCAGAATGAGATCGACATCTTCACACAGCCCGAGAATATTCTCGTGGTTCACATCCGCCACGTGTGGCTCGATTTCCACTTCCGCATTGATCGCCTTCAACTTTCTCGCCGCTACAACCGCTTTCGGTTCGTGATTCGCGACATCGTCTTCATTAAAGAGAACCTGACGTTGCAAATTGGAAAGATCAACGAAATCCCGATCTGCAATTCGCAGTTTTCCGATTCCCGCCCGTGTCAGCGAATCGGCGATGACGGTTCCCAACGCACCGCATCCCACGAGCAAGGCACTGCTGTGACGCAATCGAATCTGTCCCTGCTCGCCAAATTCCCGGAAGAGCATCTGTTTGCGATATCGCTCAAGATTCATCATCAAAAATTACTCGATCCTAAAAGCCGCACGCACTGGTCGCCGGTAAAACAGAGCCGAATTATCAAACAATCAAAGCGTCCCGAAAAACGCGATCCAATCTGGTTCCCCACCCGTAGTAGTGCGATCATATTGCCTTGTCGCAAACAACTCCAGCGACAGACGACTCGCGCAACAATTTCGCATAGAGTAGAGGGAGATCATGACAGTCATTCGTGAAGACAACATGAAAGTTCTGCTACCCCGCCTCGAAGGAGAGGATTTCTGGGAGATGATCCACGAGCATTATGCACACGAAAAACAACTCAACTGGAAAAAGCTGGCGATTCTGGCTCTTCGAGAAAACGCCGGCTGGCCTCTGGAAAAAATCGGCCTCGTTTTCGGGCATCACAAAGGACACGTCGCCCGACTGCTTTCCAAAGTCAAACAGGAAATTCGCGAGAGGTTCGAACAATCGCCCGAGTGGCTCTGCATGCCGGAACAGGACGATCCCCCTGACCGGAATCAAACACGATAAATCATACAGAGACAGCTTTTCAAAGGTGCGTCGCGACGCACCCTACGGTTGTTCCTGATGCCCAACCCTTAACGTCCACAAAGGTATTTCCCATGCGAATCGAAACGCTCCCGATCAACAAATTGAAGCCGGCTCCTTATAACCCACGGATTGAATTGAAGCCGGGGATGCCGGAATACGAACGGCTCAAGCGATCCCTCACTGAATTTGACTTGGTGCAACCACTGGTCTGGAATGAAAAAACCGGGCACATTGTGGGCGGGCACCAACGTTTTGCCATCCTGAAACAGGAGGGAATTGAAGAGATTCCGGCGGTTGTCGTCTCGATTTCGCTCGAACGGGAGAAAGCTCTCAATATCGCCCTGAACAACGAGCAGGTAGCCGGCAAGTGGGAAATGGAAAAACTGCAGGATCTCCTGCGTGACCTGATCGAACTGCCAGAAATCGACGAAACACTCACCGGCTTCGATTCCAAAGACCTGGCCGACCTGTTAATGACCCCCGATCTCGATTTTCTTGCAGACGATGACGCGGACGAGCAGGATGAAATGGTCACCGTCACCCTGAAAATCGACCCTGAGCAATGGGAAGATGTCAAACCGCACCTCGATCAGTTCCTGCAACAATGCGACATCGAAGCACATATCCGGGAGTAAAACAATATATAGCGACTATAGCGATATATTCATACAAGGGGATCATGCAGAGACGCAAAAAATAGTAGAGTGTGCTGTGCACACCAAATGCTGGATGTTTTTCAAAGATGCATCGAAACGCACCTTACGGCTGGTATCAGGAAAGGAATCTCGCGCAGGTTGCCCTTGTTGGTGTTTAGTGCCACGGGCTCCGTGAGCTGTGTTTATCATCGCTATTGTAGCAAAGTGACCACTACCGGACGGCTTGCGCCGTTCCGCTTACAATGCCTGGCCGTTGCGGGAAAAAATCTCACGCAGAGACACGAAGACGCAAAGACAGGAAAAAGGAAAAGAAATGAAACTTTCCGTCAAATACGATTTTCTCCCCAAGAAAAGAACCGCCATGACGATTCAGGTGATGGACAGTTTTGGCATCGATTTTGAAACGGGTGAGCATCTCATCGCGCAGGATTTCGAGATACCGATCGAGCGTTCGCAAATCGTCTGCTTCACGGGAGAATCAGGTTCAGGGAAATCGAGTCTGATGCGAGCTGCCCGGAGTAAGCTGATTGGAGTATTGGATATCGACAAAATCGATCTGGGAACCAAACCGCTCATCGATGCGCTCGAACAGCCGGTGAAGCAGGGAATGGAAAT
>JALTOP010000103.1 GCA_027000105.1 Planctomycetaceae bacterium
GGGAATTGCTGGTCTGATGAGGTCTTGCAGGAATTGATTCCTGAAAGGGGAATCTTTGTTCTTGATGAGGCGTACGGCGATTTTCGCGATCAACAGAGTGGTGGCGGTCTTTTACGCTCCGAATTCAGTCGGCAGATCGTCACGACGCGAACGTTGAGTAAATCGTATTCTCTGGCGGGAATTCGGTTCGGTTTTGCGATTGCCGATCCCGAGATCATCGCGGGAATGCGAAAAGTCAAAGATAGCTACAACTGCAATTCACTTTCCATCGCTGCGGCCTGTGCAGCCATCTCCGACCAGCAATGGATGCTCAAAAACAGGGAAGCCATTTGCCAAACACGGGCCCGGCTTGAAAAAACACTTTCCGGGTTAGGATTCGCCGTCACGCCCAGTCAGGCGAATTTTCTTTGGTGTACGCATCCGGAAAACTCCCATTCTGAACTGTTCGAGCGTCTGAAAGAAAGGAAGATTCTTGTCCGCTACATGAAATTTGAAAAGGCGGGGCCGGGGTCGGATCAAATTGTTGACGGCTTGCGGATAACGATCGGGACTGATGAGCAAATTGATACCCTGATCAATGCGATGCGGGAAATCGTTTAGGATTGCAATGAAGCTTACTGGCGAGGATGGTGGTTGTATGCGGTTCGCCGAAAAAAAGAATCGTATTCGCCGCTGTGACCACCAAACATGCTACTTTTCAAACGCGCTGCTTTTCACAACAGATAGAAACAATGGTTGAGAACGGTTCCGTTCACAGAATTCGACTGGCTGGCCCCTGGCAAGTGGTGATCGGCGATGAAAGCAGACAAATTGAACTGCCAGCCTGTTGGCAGGAGATATTGGGCGATTATGGTGGCCCGGCTATTTTCAGACGGTCGTTCAATTCTCCTACCGGCTTGAAGAATCAGCGGCTTTTCATTGTTTTGCCTGCAACCGGTGGATTCGGCACTGTCTGGTTGAATCACGTTCTGGTTGGAAATTTCAACGATACGGATGTCGAATCGCTCAGTGGAGTTTCTCCGGAACGGAGATTCGAGATCACTCAACCACTCCAGCGGTTCAATCAGCTGAAGATCGAGTTGACCTGCCATCCGCAATCGGATCTCCCGTACGGTTTATGCGAACCGGTGATTCTCGAAATTGTTGAATGAAACAGACGAGAGCCTTTCTTTCAAGTGAAGTAATTTGACGAGAAGTGACGCCGATTTGTAACAGACACGGGGCAATCAAATGGTCACGGGCAAATCAGCCGGAACGCGCTGGTGCCCGGTTCATGCGACAATAAAGGGAACCGCGGGTAAAGGAAACGCGAACGGTTGATGACGCCTCCAGGTCAGTTCCTGTGCTGCTGCTCCGGGAAATCTTTTTTGTATCTTTTCAGGAGTGCTTCGAGGTCGTTTTCGACAAGATAGAGTTTGCCCCGAATCTGTTTTGTTTCTCCCGGTTTCAAGCCGCCGATGCGGAAGTCGCTGTGGACGCAGCGGATCACTCCCTGGAACAGTTCCTGATACGGCTCCCAAACCGAAGCAAGGATCAGTTTGTCGTCTGCACTGAAGCAGCCAATAATGCCGTTTGACGGTGTTTGCGGGTTGAGGGGGCGCGGGTTGACATCATTACGGGG
>JALTOP010000104.1 GCA_027000105.1 Planctomycetaceae bacterium
TTCCCACTCCGTCCCCCTTTTCTGGCGAGTGCACCGGGTGCACCACGCTGATCACGATATCGATGTCACTACCGGTTTGCGTTTCCATCCGATTGAAATCCTGGCTTCCATGTTGATCAAAATGGCGGCCATTATCCTGCTCGGAGCCTCGCCCCTGGCGGTAATGATTTTTGAAATCCTGCTCAACGCGACCGCCATGTTCAATCATGGAAATATCAAACTGCCGAAACTGCTCGACCGTTTTCTGAGACTCTTTCTCGTTACGCCAGATATGCACCGCATCCACCACTCCCAACAACAGGACGAAACAGACAGTAACTTCGGCTTCAATCTCACCTGGTGGGATCATCTTTTCAGAACCTATCGGGCCGAACCGCAAGGCGGTCACGACAGAATGAAAATCGGCCTGCCCGAATTTCCCGGAACTGACGTGCAACGACTCGATGTCATGCTATCATTACCATTGAAAAACAGATCACCGGTTACAGGACAGCCAGAGATGAAACAGATCGACGCAAAACAGCCCCATGAAAAACCGCAACAAGACAAACCGAATGACAACACGCCTGACAATTAACCGATTGCCAACTGATTACCGGAATAGCTAACCGCTTGCCCAAACAGCCTTTCCGGAGATTCCGCTCACAAAAGACCTGGCCGCTCTACTTGAACAGAGCCGCTATTCAAACAGACTTGAACAGACTTGCCCGAAGAATGAACATGGAAACTTCACCCAAACAGACCGTTACCGATCTGGAACCGGTCGTCAATAACTTGCCACTCCGCGTGATCGAGCATCACGGCTTGACCATCGAAGGCTATTCCCGCGCCGCCGTTCAAAGTTACTGGCGTGTTCCCGAATTGAAAATCGGATTCGATATGGGGGGCACTCCCTGGTCATTCATGGGGACTCCCACTTTTTTTCTTTCCCACGCCCATCTGGATCACATGGCCGCTCTGCCCGCCTATGTGGCCCGCAGGCGGATGATGAAAATGGAACCGCCCACCATCTATCTGCCCGCTCAGGTCAAGGAAGATGTCGAACGGCTCTTGCGCGCCTGGCAAAGGCTGGATCGCGGTCGCATGCTCTGCAATCTCGTTCCCGTTCTCCCCGGCGAGGAATACGAACTTTCCCGCGAGCATCTGGTGACCGTCGTTGAAACCAGACACACCGTTCCCTCGGTCGGATATATCGTTTGGGATCGAAGAAAAAAACTGAAGCCGGAATTTCAGGGACTCCCCGGCGAGAAAATTCGCGACCTGAGACTTGCCGGAACAGAGGTCACCAACGAAATACGTGTCCCGCTTCTCGCCTACCTCGGCGATACCGCTCCTGCCGGACTCGATTTGTGCGATGACATCTACAAGGCGAAAATCCTCATCACCGAAATGACCTTCTTCCGCCCGGAACATAACGTGAAAAAAATTCACAAATTCGGGCATACACACCTTGATGACATCATCAAACGGGCCGATCGCTTCGAAAACGAGTTGATCATCCTCTGCCATTTCAGCACGCGCTATCACACTTCCTCTCTGAAAAAATCGGTCATGAAAAAAATCCCCGCCTCTCTGAAAAAACGCATCCACCTGTGGATTTAATCTCGCCAGGCGAAG
>JALTOP010000105.1:0-665 GCA_027000105.1 Planctomycetaceae bacterium
GGAAAGCAGCCAACTCCCTGCCCACAAGTCCCGTGTTCGTCTTGCCTGCGAAACAAACCCCTGCACCGGGCCAATTGTGAATGACAAGTGTGATTTTGTTGAATTATCCAAGAGATACCTCCTCTGCTCGTAAACTGTTCTGCACTTTCTTCGTCGCTCCATTTTTTCCGGTCAATCGGTCAAGGTAACCATTGATTGGATTCCAGAATTCTTCACTCGAGTCCAGTGGGACACTATTGCCAAATGCTCTGATCTTCTCATTTTCAGGAAGAAATTGAGAGGGGAGAAAAACTGCAACTCCAACAGGGCTATCCTGTTCATCAATTTGATGTATGTGCAAAAAGAGGGGACTCGCTCTCCTTTCGAGGTCGCGGCTTGCGGGGGCAACAGCTTTGGAGTCGCCTTTCCCATAATTGTGAGGCAGTCCGAAGGCGATGCGTCTAGGGTGCTTAATGGAAACTTTCATCTCTTTAATGAGGTCGTGATCTTTCTTGCTGAGGTCGTGGTCCTCCTTGAAATTTTCTTCACGTTCCCTGTCAATCACTTTTCCGCGATTTCCCCAACTTCGATAATAAACCTGTTCCCTTCCTAATTGGTCAAGAAGTTCGACCACACTGGCTTTCTCGGATTTGACAAGCAGAACCCGTGATTGTTTACTCCAGGCT
>JALTOP010000105.1:675-1612 GCA_027000105.1 Planctomycetaceae bacterium
ATTGTGGTTGCCCGTCTTTCAAAGAACTTGTCAACTCCTTAATTCTTTTGGCAGGAGAAGTTGCCAGCTCTCTGGTTTCACCATCAACTGTCAATTCCGTCAAAGTCAAACTGCCGAATCCTTTGCGGGACTTGCTTCCCAGTCCACCAACTGTGCCCAGCATGATGAGGGCATTTTGAACCTGCTGTTTCTGTTCCTCATTGAGAAGCGGGGAGAGTCGCAATTGCACGGTAAAAATACCGCCAGGAATCATGGGACGCGTGAGTTGTCCCGCCTTTTTCCCGGTTTTACTCGAGGAAAAAGCTTCCATCACGCCGTACCCCAGATAATGCGCGCCTTTCAGTCTTCCGCTTTCCCAAACTTCGCCTGTATTCACCTGTGACAGTAGATTTTCACTGGTGATTCGCATTCTGACTTTCGACTGTCCCACTTTCTGTTCGCTCGAACCGAACAGGGCGGCTTCGCGTTTGTGCAGATCGGCAACACCATCGACTTTTCCCCACATCAGGGAACGCCACCAGAACCGTAAGGCTCCCTTGAAACTTGCCAGACGTAATTCCGCTTTTGCCGGATCGCTCCCGCTGCAAAACATCGGCGTGACAATACGATATGTCGCCTCGATGGTTGTAAAGTTTTTGTTCATGTTCCCGATAATCCTCACTTTGAAGGAAATGATGTTGGTAATTGAACGGGCATTTTTTTTATTCCGGACTCTTTTGCTTGAGTTTCAAGCAATGGGAAAAGTCCTTCTTCCATCCAATGATGAAAACGTTTCCAATCGCTCTCACTGACAGGGGTATAGCCATGTGCGAGAATCGATTCGTTCCTCATCGTCAGGTAGCTGGTCATTTTTCTGCCATTTTCTTTGGCAAAATTCCTGGTTGCTTCGTCCCCGTGCGTTTCGAGCAACACCCATGCCTGCATGAGCCCCGCTTTC
>JALTOP010000106.1 GCA_027000105.1 Planctomycetaceae bacterium
ATCTGCTGTCCGACGACATCAAGATATACCGGTTAACGGGAGAGGAAGTCGAAAAAAGAGCAAAAAATGAGAGCGGCTCATTGTCGGAACCGGGGGATGTGCAGTATTCTGGGAAATTATCAACAAATCCGATTATTGTTACGTATGGTAATGTGCAACGCGACTGTTCTGTATTCGTGATTCGTGTTGCGCTGCTTTTTTTATTCGGATTATTTTCACATTATTTTCAGTCGTACAAACAAACAAGCCGGGGGAATTCCGTTGTTGGCCGGACCGATCTTTTCCCGCGAAGCATTAACAGCACCGCGGCAACTCAAATCTTACGCGATTCGGGCAGGATACCTTTTTGCCTTTTTCGTTCTGTTGTACACCGCCTCTCAAGCGACATTCGGTTGGCAACAGTACCGCAGCATTGGCGCCACCGCGCGGTTCGGAGCCTACATCTTTCAGATTTTCGCGTTTGTTCAATTGACATTGCTGCTTTTCGCCAGCCTGCTGTTCTCGGCAGGAAATGTCGCCTCGGAAAAAGATCGGCGGACGCTTATTTTACTTCTAATGACCGATTTGAAAAATCGCGAACTGGTCATCGGCAAACTGCTGGCCAGCCTGCTGAATGTCCTTGTTCTGCTGTGTTGTTCGATCCCGCTGTTCGTATTTGTTTCGATACTGGGAGGTGTCAGCCAGATTCAGATTGTCTGGGCAATCGCCATCACCGGCGCTGCCGTCTATGCGGCAGGAAGTTGGGGAGGGCTGGTCGCTTTCTGGCGTGAAAAGACATTTCAAACTCTTGCAATCGGGTTTCTGGGTCTGGTTGCGTTTCTGGCTGTTACCGAAATGGTGACTATCGCCGTCGGCTCGAATTCGCCAGCAGGAATATGGATTGGGGCACTCGACCCGTACCGTGCTCTGGCGGAAGTTGTCAGCCCCTTTTCAACCGGACGAATTACCCGTATCGAAGATCTTTCTCTTTGGAACACATTAGGGGTTCTGGTTGGCCTGGCACTGATGCTGAACGTGATAACCATTTTCAATTTGCGTCGCTGGAATCCCTCCCGTTCAGTATTTGTCGCGGTGAAGGAAGATGAAACCGGCGGACGGACGCGAGAAGCCCGCCATGTCTGGAACCAGCCCGTCATCTGGCGGGAGATCATGACCAGAGCCTACGGACGAAAAATCGCGCTCATCAAATTGGCATACCTGCTCTTTTCCATCCTGATTGGCTATGCGGTTCTGCGCGATGCAGATTCTGCGGAACTGGTGATGGGAATGGTTCCCTGGCAGGGACTGGGATTTATTCTTCTCGGTTTGATGTCGCTGATGCTGATCAATGCCCAAGCCGTAACCTCGATCACCAGTGAGCGGGATGGACAAACACTGGAAGTTCTATTGGCAACAGAAATAACAGCCAAAGAGTTCATCCTGGGGAAACTCACCGGTGTTTTTTACAACGCGAAGGAAGCGATCCTGCTTCCCCTGATTTTTCTGGGAGTGATGTACTCTCAAGGAAGTGTCGGGGGAATACAGGCTGCCTACGTGACGGCAGGATACCTGATGCTCGCCATTTTTTCCGCCATGCTCGGTATTCACTCAGCTATCAGCTTCGATAATTCGCGCACCGCCATTTCCAATAGCCTGGGAACCATTTTCTTTTTGTTTGTTGGCATCTTCATTTGCATGGTTCTGATTGTCGAAGCGAGATCTTCGTTTGCGTTACAGTTACCCAGTTTTTTGATCTTCATTGTGGGTGGTTCAATCGGGCTGTGGGCATCATTAACACATAGAAACCCGTCCAACGCGTTGACTCTCGCCGCCGGAATTCTCCCTTTTGGGACGTTTTATGCCATCACCGCCTACCTGCTGGGAGAATCATTCAGTGTTTGTCTGTGTGTCTGCCTGGCGTACGGATTCACATCGCTGGCCATGCTGATCCCCGCCATCAGCGAATTCGACATGTCACTTGGCCGGGCAACAATAGAAAAGTGAAATGCCCGGAGGAGGCTGCACAAGGTGTCGAGCAGTTGCCTCCCCAATACAGTTCAACAGACAAATCAACCTTGACGGCTAATGTCCCTGAAGGTGGAAAGACGTTCGATTTTTCACTGGAAGACAAAAGGAAGAAGAAATAGAAAGATCATGCGTTTCGGTTTGAACATACTCCTGTCTCTCTTTTTTCTGATTCCTCCTTTTTATCCGGTACGAGCGGGGTCCTGGAAGCCACCCGCTTCATTGGATTCTCTTCCTGAAATCGAAGAATTGCCCGATCTTTTCAGTTTCTCAGACGGAAGGTGCGTTCGAAGCATCGCGGATTGGGAGCGGCGCCGGGCGGAAATGAAACAGATTCTGCAGTATTACGAATATGGGCATCTCCCGCCGCGTCCGGACAGAGTGGTCGCAGAGAACCTGAAGAAGCGTAACCTGAGCGAATGCCGGGCAACAGAGGAGCGAATGACGTTGGTCATTGGCTCAGAAAACAAGGTATCGATGCGCATCGCTGTTTATCGCCCCGAGAAATCCGGAAAATTGCCGGTGATTGTCCGTGAGGAGGCAGAACTTGGTCATATCGAGGAAGTTCCACTTCTGATCGAACGAGGCTACATGCTGGTTGAATATGCCAGAGAGGATCTTGACCTGGACAAGCCGAACATCGACGGCCCGGCCCAGAAAGCGTATCCCGAGTATGATTGGGCAACGCTAGCCGTTTGGGCGTGGGGTGGCATGCGAGTGGTCGACTACCTGGAAACCCGAAACGATATCGATCTGAAACGAATCGGCATCGTGGGACATTCCCGAGGCGGGAAAATGGCATTACTGGCGGGCGCGTTTGATGAACGGTTCGCGTTGGTTGCTGCGAATGGTTCAGGATGCGGAGGAGCGGGCTGTTTTCGAATTCGAAACGAAAAAAGCGAAACATTGGGCAAGATCACTGAACCCGATCGTTTTGCCTACTGGTTTCATCCCCGATTGCGCTGGTTCGACGGAAAAGAAAATCGCCTGCCTTTCGATCAACATTTTCTGAAAGCGCTGGTTGCCCCAAGAGCCCTGATTTGCACCGAAGCAGAGCAGGATCTATGGGCGAATCCTCTGGGCTCCCGAATCACAACAGAACAGGCGCAGAAAGTTTTCGATTTTCTCGGTGCGGGTAAAAAAAACGCTTATCACATTCGGAAAGGAACCCACGATCTCACTCCGACTGACTGGCGGGCAATACTCGATTTTGCAGATCAGCAGTTCTACGGGAAGCATCGGGGCAAGAGCAGCAACCTGTCTGATTGAGCCTTTTTCAAACTGATGCTCAAGATTGATGTTCAAGCAGCAAGACCCAATCATTTCCGTCCCCTGCCTGGCCGGGCGGTGTGAACAAGCGGGAAGAAGTACCGGGCCCACTCGGAATTTTTTTCGCGAAGGATTTTCTTGAAATCGACTCGTTCCCGCCGGCTCGCCATTTTCCATTGCGGGGATTGAACCAGTACGCGTTCATCGCCGGTGCAGCCAAACGGGCCATTCTGACTTTTACAGGGCGACCATTGGCGAAATAGATCATGGCGAAATCTCCTTTGGCCCCACGAGTTGCCTGTATGCGATCCGAGCGGTCTCCCTCTGCTCCCTGCATCGTCCCTTGCTCACCTTCGATCAAACTCTGATCCGGAACCCGGCTTAAAAACTGTTCCTTGCTGAACGATGTCATCAGTTCAAGCAGGTGCCGCATTTGGAGGCTTCCGGGGTCATCCATGCTCTTTTCCCACGGCCCACTCATGTGATAGATATTCATGTTTCCATAAGTAACGCCGAAACCACCGGCGAAAACCGTCTGATAGGATTGAAAACGAATCTGCCAATCGCGGTACAGTTCGTTTCTTCGATGTTCATACCCACCCTCGAAAAGCCAGGTCGGTTTGGCGGGAGTCAGTTCATAATCGAAATGGATCGAGGCAATCTGATCTCGCGGAGTATCCTGAATGGAATTGAAATCGAGCCAGTCGGCATGATGGAACCAGCGGGACGAATTGGGCGCCCATTTTTGTGGATGATAACTGATGAGTGTGGTGCTGAAATCGGCCTTGCCGTCCGGTTGGTCGACTCCATTGACTCCATCGGCGATACCTTCGGCCAACATATCGAAAACACGACAATAATTTTTTTCGCCATAGACAGCACTGCGATCGCCGCCAAGCATCCAGATGACATTCTTCTTTTTTCTGAAGCGGTTTCCGATCCAGTGGCCGTATCGATACGCCTGTGGCTGTCGAATGATGATTCTCGATGTATCTTTCCCCGTGCCATAACTCCCGGCAACATGACCTCCCCAACTCGGCAGCAGAACCACAAAGAACCCGTTGGAAGCGGCCGTGTCGATCACGTATTCCAGGTGATCCCAGTAATCGTACTGGTCGGCGTCAGCAGGATCATTTCCCGCTGTGACAACCGGTTTGAGAGGATTGTATTTTCCATTCTCAATTTCAAACGGTTGATCGCCATTTCGATTGGCCATCAATTTATCGTCGTAAGAAGGAATCGCAACCAGTGCGATCATATTGAATTTCTGTTGCTTGCGATGCTGCAGGTAGTTCGCGACCTGGTCACGATCCAGATTCCAGGCAATCGCCCAGGCGGTATCCGCCAAAGGGAAGAAGGGGGAACCATCCGAATGTATGAGAAAGCGGCCATTGCTGCTGACCCGCAACGGATTCAACGGTTGGGCTGGAGATTTTCCCTCCCCGGTCAGAACAGCCAGAATCAGGAAAACAGAAAATAACAGACGGCTTTTCACGATTGACTCCCGGGTTGACTCCCGTTTGAACATCACATTATTGACCTCGGAAAAATTACCGATTCGGCTCCATGCCCCCTGAACAGAAACCGAGCGGCCTCTCTCCGTGAGCAATCTCCCCGCCGGTGGGAAGAAAGGCCGATTTTATCCATGACAAATCAAAAAAGCGGCTTCCGGCGAGTCGCTTTCAAGATTTCAACATGCTATCCTCCAACCTGATCTTTTTCCCGTATGAACGACTGAAAAAGTCGGAATTCAGAGTTTTATTTCGCACAAACTGATTTCTTCATGTCATCGCTGCGTTACATATTCGAGACACTCGACCTCAAAGTCTCCAGCAAGTGGATTCTGCTGGCATCTCTGGTTGGAATCGTCGCCGGGTTGGGGGCCATTGTTTTTCAACTGCTTGGGCAGGTCGTTGTCCATTACAGTTTAAGTGAGTTCGCAGGATACGTCCCCCCTGAAGCACATGGTGAGCACAGTTTCTTTCCAGGCCCGACGACTCCCTTCTCTCCCTGGTTACTGGTTGTGGTGATGACCATCGGCGGCCTTCTTTCCGGTTTTCTTGTCTATACCTTTGCACCAGAGGCAGAAGGACACGGGACCGATGCAGCAATCGATTCCTTTCATAACAATCGCGGAGTGATCCGCACCCGTGTCCCGTTGATCAAGACAATCGCCTCAGCCATTACCCTGGGAACCGGTGGTTCCGGGGGACGGGAAGGGCCAATTGCACAAATTGGGGCAGGCTTCGGTTCCTGGCTGGCTACAAGGCTGGAACTTTCCGCCCGAGACCGTCGTATTATGCTCGCCGCGGGAATGGGAGCGGGCATTGGAGCGATTTTTCGGGCTCCACTGGCCGGGGCCATTTTTTCGGCTGAAATCCTCTACAGCGATGCCGATATGGAATCGGATGTCATCGTTCCTTCGGCTACATCTTCGATCGTCGCTTACAGCATTTATACCCAGCTTCTCCCCAAAGAGATCCGTTTTCTTCCGCTATTCGGTTCCGATCTCAATCACTCTTTTCTTTCCCCACTGGAACTACTGCCCTATACAGCATTGGCGTTTATTCTTCTTGTCGCCGGGATGGTCTACGTTCGTGTTTTCTACGGAACACATTCCCTGTTCAAAAAAGTACCCGTGATCCCGCATTTGCGACCAGCTATCGGGGCATGTTTGGCAGGAGTAATCAGTGTTTCGCTGTACTACCTGTGGGGCAAAGAAGAGAGCATATTGGGCGTACTCAGCACCGGTTACGGCTTTTTGCAGCTTGCTCTGACCGTTCCGGAAAATTTGAGTATCTCATTACTGGTAACCGTTGCGCTGGTGAAAATTCTGACAACCTCGCTGACAATCAGCTCAGGAGGATCAGGGGGAGTTTTTGGCCCCTCGATGGTGATTGGCGGGAGTATTGGTTGTGCTGTGGGACTCTTTTTCCATTCTCTATGGCCCGACCTGGTTCGCCAGCCGGAAACATTTACCATTGTCGGCATGGCAGGATTCTTTTCCGGTGTGGCGCGTGCTCCCATCTCGACCATCATCATGGTTCGCGCAATGACAGGCGATTACGGCCTGCTTGTCCCGACGATGCTCGTTACAACACTGACTTTCCTCATGTGCGGCCGGTTCAAACTGTATCAGAAACAGGTTCCAACCCGCCTGGATTCCAAAGCACACCGGGGCGATTTTCTGGTCGACATTCTGGAAGGGCTGAAGGTAAAAGATGTGTACGACCCCAATCGCAAGATTGTTCGAATTGGCGAAGGCGAAACGATGAATGTCATCGTTCACAAACTCGCCCAAAACAGGCAACATTATTTTCCAGTTGTCGACACAGAAGGAAATATGATTGGTATTTTCTCTGACGATGACGTCCGCTCCTACTTATACGATGATACACTCTGGAATCTGGCTGTCGCCCGAGATGTCATGACGAGTAACCTGATTACCGTTACTCCTGAAGATGATCTCAATACAGCTCTCAAGAGGTTTACTTCGCTTAATCTCGATGAACTTCCGGTGATCGACGCCGAAAATCCCGGGAAGTTGCTCGGCATGCTGCGCAGGAAAGAAGCCATTGCAGCCTACAATCAGCGTCTGATGGAACATAAGCAGGCATACGACGAAGGCTAAAATTGGGCACGTGTG
>JALTOP010000107.1 GCA_027000105.1 Planctomycetaceae bacterium
ATGTTTCGAGGTTGTCGGCTTTTGTGCTGCACGGACAAGAGGGACAATTTTCTTTTCCAGTTGTTCCACCTTCACAAGGGCTTCATTCAGCGGGAGCCCCCCTTTCACACGCGGATGTTTATGCCCAACTTCCTTGAGCCAGGCATCATGGAGAAGGCGTCCCCGCTGTGTCATCAGTTTTTCCAGTTGAGCAGGAACCGGAGCGAACGATTCGATTCCCCATGCTTTGAGAATCGTCTCTGCGATGAGGCGATGTCCTTCGCTGTTGGGGTGGATGCCGTCGGGAGACAGGGTGAAGTCGGGATCTTTTTTGCGTTTTTCTGCCACATACGCCGCCATCGGAGTGTGGATGTCAATCACCATTTCAGCGAGATTTTTCTGTTTCAGAATCCAGCGTCCATACCGTTTGAGGACATCATCATAATTTTCGTACATGGCAAAGTAGGCGTACTGTTTCCGACCTGCCGGCAGCAGTTTTCCCTTCCCTTTCAACGGAACGGGATCAAAAGGAGGGGGAGTAAGCAGAATGATTTTTGCGCCAGCCTGATGAACAGTCGCAGCAACTTTTTTCAACCCCTGCTGATACGCCTGAAATCTTTCCTGGCTGAATGGGTAGTAGATGCCATCGTTCATGCCATAACAGGCGACTACGAGATCCGGCTTGATTTTTGTCAGTGCACGTTGAAGCCGTTCGTTCACATCCGGACGCGGGAAGGGGTGTTCCGGTTCACTGAGTCCGCAACATGTTTCGCTTCCCAGTCCGATGTTGATAATTTCGGGCATCGGTTGCACATTTTGCAGGCGGAGTTCGGTTTCAAGCAGGTAGACGTAGTGACCTGCGTGTGTAATCGAATCGCCGATAAACAGGATCCGCCTGGCGTTCAGGGGAAAGGAATTCGCCTGAGCCTGGGTGAGAAGGCAGAGGACCGAAAAGCTGAATGCGACTGCAAGTTGTACGATTTTTTTCATGAGAGAATCACGCTTTCACTGTTTCGTTTGGAGTGAACTGCCTTGATGTGCCAATTGAAAATGGGGCCAGTTGCGTTACGTCATTTCGCTTCACTTCGCTGGTGGAAACTTCTTCCTTTATCTCAGAAAATTTGGCTGGTTTCCTGTTGGCTGTGACCTTATTGCCGCCTCAACAGCCATCTCATTTTTTTGCAGATGAAATTTCACAATAATCGATGAACGTGGCAATTTCTGAACGTAAGTCGGCACGATTGATGATGCGGTCGATAAATCCTTGTTCGAGCAGGAATTCACTGGTCTGAAAATTCTCGGGGAGTTCAGATTTGACCGTCGCCGCGACAACGCGCGGCCCGGCGAAACCGACCAATGCCTTCGGTTCTGCAACAACCAGATCACCCAGAGAGGCAAAGCTGGCGGCGACGCCTCCCATGGTCGGATTGGTCAGGACGGAAATATACAACCCGCCCGCCTGGTGATACCGTCCAAGTGCAGCGGAGACCTTCGCCATCTGCATCAGGGAAAGAATTCCTTCGTGCATCCGCGCACCGCCTCCCGAACCGCTGACGATAATCAGGGGCAACGAAAATTTTGTCGCCTGTTCGATCGCACGGGTCAGCTTTTCTCCCACGACCGACCCCATACTTCCCATGATAAACGCCGAGTCAGTCACTCCAATGACCAGAGGACGCCCCCGCAGATAACCCCGTCCGGTCACGCAGGCATCGACCAGCCCGGTTTTTTTCTGTTCAGCAACAAGCCGTTCCGCGTACGGTCTGCTGTCGACGAATTTCAGCGGGTCGACAGAACAGATTCCCGCGTCCCATTCTTCAAAACTTCCTTCGTCAAGAAGCTGATCGATGCGAACGCGAGCCCCGACATAAAAGTGATAATCGCATTCAGGGCACAGCCCAAGCAGTTTATCAACCTGATTGCGGTAAACAGTCGCACTGCACCCGGGACATTGGATCCACAGTCCTTCAGGAACGCCTCGCTTGGCGGGTCGCTCTGAATTTTTACTTTCATCTTCAGCCATGCTTGTTGTCATACTTTCAAATAACTGCTTGATTCTTCCACTGTTTTGTTACTGTTTTTCAACTGATTGGGCACTACAAAGTGACACAAGGTTGCCCTCAACATCGCTCCCAACTTGAGACATAAAAGTGCCGTAACGACAGGCGATCAGGTTGCCGCAGCAACAAGCATCTGTGTAGAACCGGCAAGGTTTCCATGCAATAGTCATCATGAACATTGTGGGGCGAAGTGCTGAAAATCGTCGGCTTTCGATTAATTCGAGAGCAGAAGCTATTTGATGAAACACCGTAGCGATCACTGCGAAGCACGAGATAATTTCCAATCCAGGATTGACACCACTACTGATGAAGCGTTTGAACCTGACAGCGATCTGCAGACTTACCCGGTTGTAACAGACAGAGTTTGCGCCCCTCGACAATGCAGGCAATCAGACTGGCCAACGGTTCGGCGGCAACAATCAGAATGGTCGTCTTTTTTTTGACGTACTTTTTGAGGACTTTCTCGATCCGTTTTGTGACCTCATCCGTCGGCTCCGCATTGGGAATCGAAACGTCTGTCGGCGATTCTTTCCAGTGTCTGTAAATCGAAGGGTACTTCCGTTTCACTTCATTCAGTTCGAGCCCCTCCCACAGGCCCTGATTGACATTCTTCAGTTTCTTGCTGGCTTTGTGGGGAACGTCAAGAGTCTCGGCAATTATTTGAGCCGTTTCCAAGGCGGGATTGCAGGGACCGGATAGAATCAAATCAATCTGCTGGTCCTGCAGTGAACTGGCCAGGATGGCTACTTCCTGACGACCAGTTTCGTTCAGGGGAAGATCCAGACCACCCTGGATACGATTTTGATTGTCAAAATCGGTCTGTCCGGGACGAACTAACAATATCTGGCACATCGATAAACCAAGACAAGAACAAGACTGCAACGAAACCCCAACGAAAGGATTTCATTCGGGCAGCCCGGAACAAAACAGATCAGACGGAACCGAAGGACGATCACCGTCGAGCGTATCCTACCGTTTTACCGCTCCAATTGCAGCCAATAATTGCGAATGAGCCTCGGAATAATCAGGCTCATTGAATACTGAACTTCCGCACACAAATGTGTCTGCTCCTGCAGCTGCGCAATCTCCGATAGTGGCAACGGCAACCCCACCATCAATCGAAAGCAGTTGATCGTTTCGCAGTAACTTCTTGATATGACTCAATTTATCCAGGGCAACCGGCTTGAATTTCTGTCCTCCGAATCCCGGTTCCACACTCATGACCAAAATGAGATCGCAGTGAGGGATGAAGGCTTCGATTTTATCAACAGGCGTTCCCGGATTGATGGCCAGGCCCGCCAAACAGTTTTTCTCTCGAATCCGTTCCAGCAGATCTGTCGGTTGTGGGACAGCTTCGATGTGAAAAGTGATGGCGTCACAACCGGCTGCGACGTAATCGTCAAGATATTTGGCGGGGTCGGAGATCATCAAATGCGCATCGAAGGGTAACGATGTCAGTTCCCGCATTCGTTCGATGACCATAGGCCCATAAGAGAGATTCGGCACAAAGTGACCATCCATCACGTCCAGATGGAGCACGGGGAAATCAGCCTGTTCGAGTCGTGCGATTTCCCGATGCAGATTTCCGAAATCGCATTTCAACATCGAAGGGGCAATTAACGGGCGACGGGACAGAAGTTCTTGCAAGCGATTAGCCATGCTGATTCTCGACAGGTAAAAAGCGGATCGTGACCGTTGGACGAATGAAAACAGACGATTTTTGAAACAGGCGATGACAGAAAACGAAACGGGCGATTCGGAACGCAGAACTTTCAAACAGTCAAGGCGTGTCTCGACACCTTGCTCGCTATCTACCCGAATTTCGGCTATTAGCTGGCCACCTCAGCTTTAGTTGGTTGCTTCAGTTGCCTTTTTTCCAGCGTCCTTCTTTTTCAACCTGGGGGCGGGAACGCGTTTCAAACTGAACTTACGGCAGACTGGCTGATTGATTTTGAATATTTCGTCTTCAATCTTTTTAGCCTCGGCGTTCGCCTGTTCAACCCGTTGATCCATTGTCTCGATCTTTTCCTTATACGGGGCAATTTTCGCTTCCCATGTTTTCAAGGCAGCCGGGTCTTCCGGTTTTGAGGCAAGAATGCGGGCGTAGGCCTGAAAACGAGACCACTCTCCTCGTAGTTTTTTGATCGGCCCTGCATTACGGGTCGCGTTCAGAGCGGCCACTTTGGCGGCTTGCTGGTATTGCGGGGTTTTCCTGTTTTCCTGGAGTTCAATATGTCTTTCAAGAACTGTCGAATGAAACACGCCGACTTCGTTGCCATCTATACTGAGACGATAGAAGCCCGGTTTCAGACCATGGATTTCCAGAGCCTCGCGTGTCATTTTATGCCCCAGCCTGGTAATTTTGACACCGAGTGCGGCATTTTCCGGAAGCACCCAGGGGAGAGAATTGGCAAGCCAGTTGAATTCAAGACCATCTTCTGTCGCTTTCAGTTCGGTTAGTTTACCACCAGCGGTTCTTACTTGAAATCCTTTGCTCTGAGTATTCTGGATACGAATGCTGGAAAGAGAGCGAGGCAGGCCCAAATCGTTCACCATCGCAAACGCCATCACGACTTGGCCAGGTTCATTCGGGTGTACCGCATCTTTTATCATGGTAAATTTCGGATCGAGCTTCCGTTGATTGACTGTCAACTGGTTCAAAGGGCCATACATGTCGACATAGCCATAGCCGGAGCGAACGGCTACTTCGCGAACCCAGGCACCATAATACGCCATGACACCATTGTACTCGGAGACAGCTGCTTCGTTGGAGTTCCCTCGCGGATTCATCCGTCGGGCGCGAGCATCGAACATGGTTGGAGTCATCAAAACAGGAGTTGCGCCAATCGCCTTGATTTTCTCCACCACTTTTGCCATATCTTTTTGATAGGTCTCGAAGTATTCCTGATTGAATGGCGTGTAACGTCCATCATTCATCCCCAGCAGGACGGTTACATATTTCGGTTTGTAAGCGGCTACGTCCTTATCGAATCGTTGGAGTGCATCCCAGGCTTTCGCACCACCGACCCCCGCGTTGTGGATTCGGATCCGCTTATTGGGAAATCTGGTGTAAACGTAGTCTTCAAAATATTGGGTGTACAAGCATTGGTGTGTAATGCTATCTCCCAGCAGAACGACGGTATCGCCATCTTCGAGCACCATCTTGTCAAGCGGTACCCGGAATTCTTCGGCGGGAAGCGATCGGGCGGAAAGGAACATTCCCGAGGTGATCAACGCCAACAGAGTTGCCAAAACGAGAAACTTTCTCTTGATGTCGTTTCGTGTTTCATTTGTGCTGGGAAACGGCATGATCGGTGCTTCCTTTTTGCTGGGGAAATGATTATTGCTGCGTCACAATAAGAAAAAGAACGCCCTTTCCATGAATGTGAAAAGACGTTCTGTCGAGTCTACAGAAAAATTTCTGTTAATGCCACTTCACGCTACTTCGGTGCGACTTACTTTTTCTTTTCAGGTGGTGCAGGCGCCCCGGTTGCAGTCGGTTTTTTCTCTCCGGTCGCTTTTGGTGGAGTTGGGCTAGCCTTGGGGGGTGCCGTTGACGGCGCGCCCGGTTTCAATTGTTGGATCATCTGCATGAACGGCGCCATGGCTGCAAAAACTTCCGCCTGCAACTCTTCCTTTGTTTCCACCTTTTCGAGTTTGCCGAGGAAGCCATCGAGCATGGCAAGCGTTTGCAAGGCAGAGTCCCTGTTTGCTTTCATTTGAGGGGCCAGCTTGGCGATATTTTCCTGAGCCTTCTTTACCTGTTCCTTCCATTTTTCCGGATTGATGTCAGCTGGAACCCATTTGCCTTCTACTTTGACGAATTTCTGTTCCTTCGGTTCTTTGCCTGGAACCTCGATTTTCAACAGGGCAGTATCCCCGTTGGCCTCGATAAGCGTAACTTTGGTGTCGGCGATGTCGCTCAATTTTGCCTCTTTCCCCTGCTTCGCACTCGCCAGGTCGGCCAATGGTTCAATATGGGCAAAAAACTGGGCTCCTGTTGTTTCCAGAAATTTTCCTCCCTCAAACTTTTTCATTCTTTCCAGACTGGAGATATCGCTGGCGGTCAATGTGTCGAGCAGTCCGACGATGTGATCGAAAGCATCTTCCGCTTCTTTCTTCTCCATCTTCAGACTGGCCAGATAATCGGGGTCAAGCAGAATATCCTTTTTCGCCTTCAGGATGGATGACATTTTTTTGATGGAACCGACACTGCGGTTCCACACTTCGTCGTCCATATTCTCCGAAAACAGATGAACCAGATCATTGATATCTTTTTGATAACTGGCAGGAAACGCGTCCCAGACGGAAGTAGGGCCTTTTGCCAGACCTTCAAACCAGGCCTGAACCGCCACTTCCGGTTTCAGATTTGACGAACCCGTTGTTGGAGTTTTGCTTGTACCTGGAGCAGGTGCGGGAGGAGCCGTTTTCTTTGGTTCCGGCTTCGGTTCCGTTTTGGTTGGAGCCGGTGCCGCCTCTTTTTTCATCTCCTTGTTTGCCTGCGAGGTGGCTGCTTCCGGAGCGGCTGCTTCCGGCGATTTCGGAGCATCTGCCGTTTCTTTCGCTTCAGGAGCTGTCGCTGCGGCACCATCAGGGGCCGTTTTCGTTGCGGAATCCGGGGAGGACTTATCGCCGCTACAACCGATAACAGATACACCGATCAACAACGTCAGCAGGGCTGACAGGGTACGACCTTCAGTTTGCTTGAATACCAAATTCATGGTGTAAACCTCTCCATCTTGAGTTCGTTGAATCGAGAACAGGCACTCCAGTCTGAAACGATCACATTGTCAGAGTGTCATTATGAGCATCATTCACATTTCGCGTAACACTCATATTGTCTCGACGATATCGTATTGATG
>JALTOP010000108.1 GCA_027000105.1 Planctomycetaceae bacterium
CCCGGGGCCTGATCTGGTTCTGAATGACCACCCTCTGTTCGAAATTCTTAATGCGGAAAACGGGTTGCTGGCAAATTTCATCAATATCTACCGTTACTTCCCGGTTGACCAATCCGAAGGTTCCGGATTGGTGGGGCAGGCGCATTTGATCGGGAAATTGCGCAATCAGGCACCGCTTTTTGTGGAGTCCCGTCTGGGAGAAGGGCGAATCTTCGTCTCGCTCACCTCGGCTGGGCCGATGAACCCGGAACACTCGAAACGCTGGAACAATTGGCCTTTCGATGTCAATGCCCCCGGCTTTACCGTCTTTCATCTGGAGTTGGTCAAATATCTCGGTTCCCGCAGCCATCTCCGCCCTGTCTTTCAGATCGCAGAACCGTTGGTGATTCAGGTCAATCCTTCGGTTTACACACCGGAAGTCCGCTTCACACCTCCTGAAGGTTTGGGGCTCTCTTCTGTCGTCATCCTTGCCACTGCCGAGGAGCAACCTTCTGTCGGTCAACCCGGGCAGCAATCAGGCCAACAATCCGGTAAGCAATCGGGCCAACAGGATAATTCAAACCAGCCCCCCCTGCTACAGGCCGTTTTTCATGCGACGCAGTTTCCGGGGGTCTATCGTGTGGAACGCGAAAATCTGGCCCGGGAAACAACAACGACGCTCTACGCCTTCAATGTACCGGCGGAAGAAGGAGAACTGGAAACAACTTCTTCTTCCGAATTACGCTCGAAACTCTCATCGATTCCGTCTGTCATCGTCCAGGATTACGGAAAACTCCAGGGAATCAAAAGAGAGGATCCCGGCCGCGAACTGCGCACATTGCTTCTGCTGCTGTTGGTGTTGATACTGATTGCAGAACAGGCACTGGCCTACCGACTCAGTTTTCACACCCGGCCATCTCAGCCTGTTCTGGGGGGAGGCCGATTGGGCGGCAATGCCCTTCAGGGAAATTCCGGGCCGGGCAGCGAAGCGAAACAATCTCCCTCACCGGTGTTTCAGGGAGGTGATTTTTCATGAATTTTTCGGGAATGTACGAATTGGTTTTGGCACAATCAGCCATCCGGTTTACGGAATGGTCTCTTCCGGAAACAGCGACCGAATGGGCACTGTTATCCGCTGTTGTTGTCCTGCTGGTCGTTTTGATGGTCGAAATGTATCGCCGGGACACGAAAACATTATCGCTCGGCTGGCGAATTCTTCTCCCAACCTTGCGTTTGGCAGCGATTATCGGCCTGCTGATTGTCTTTTTCGATCCCCGTACCCGAACGCAAACATGGGCAGAACGCGCTTCCCGCGTTGCTGTCCTGGTCGATGTTTCCTCCTCGATGCAGAATCCTGCAGATGATCCAGAGGAACAGAGTCGTTCTTCTGCTTCGAACAGACCGACCCGTTACGATCGTGTTGTGGATCTGGTTCAGAACCAGCCCTGGCTGGATGAACTGAGGAAATCACACGAAGTCTCGATTTATACCTTCGATAAATCCCTTTCCTCGCGCATCGCAACACTTCCCAAACTGGGGGACAATCCATCCGCCGATAAAGTCGCTGAAGATAAATCCGACAAGACAGAAACAGGACAGGATTCCCGCAAAGAAATGGAAAGCCGGACAGTCCAACTCCCCGACTGGAAAGAGGTTTTCCGGCCCGTCGGCGAAGAGACCAGACTTGGCGAATCGGTCATTCAACTGATGCGAGAGATGAACGGACGGACGCTGGCTGGAATTGTCGTCATTTCCGACGGAGGGGGCAACGCCGGGGCGGACGTACAAAGTTCGAATGATATCGCCCGTCAATTGAAAGTCCGCCTGTTCGCATTGGGAACCGGGGGCCTGAAGCCGCCGGTGAATCTGGAAGTCGCCAAACTGGTCGCTCCCCGGAATGTTCAATTGGGGGATCCTTTCGACATCGAAGCCTACATTCGCGGTCAGGGTCTGACGGGGCGCCCGGTAACAGTGGAACTGTTGGAGCAGGAACAGGGAAGCGATTCGGAACCGGTTGTCGTCGATCAAAAAGAGATCGAACTGCTCGAGGATCAGGTTCCGGTGCAGATCGCTTTTCCGCGCACGCCAACCGAACAGGGAAAGTTCGATTACACCGTGCGCGTTTCGACCTCTGCCTCAATCAGGGAAATCAAAACCGAAGACAACCAGCGTCTCGTTTCCATCAATGCGTTCGAACGCCCTGTAAAAGTGCTTGTTTTTGCGGGCGGGCCTTCCTGGGATTACCGTTTTTTATGCGGGGCGATCAGTCGAAATCCGGGGTTCGAAATCGACGCGATTCTGCAAACGGGAGGTGTCGGAGTTTCGCAGGATGTCGATAACATGCTATTCGAATTCCCCAAAGAGAAATCGGAACTGTATGAATACGATGTCATTATCTGCTTCGATCCCGATTGGCACGCGGTTCCGGAAGAGTCGCGAACGCTGTTTGAACAGTGGGTCAGCGATGAGGGGGGCGGAGCGGTTTTCGTTGCCGGTGACATCAACACGCCGCTGCTGGCCAATTCTCAGGATTCGTTGCCGAAAATTCTTTATCTGCATCCGGTTTTTCTCGATACCATTCTCCCCGGGATTGATATGGTCAGTGCCTCGGTACAGGTACGTCCGTTCGTATTGACCCCCGAAGGACTATCTTCTCCTTTGTTGCAAATTACAGAAGACCCGGAAACAAGCCGAAAATTCTGGGAAGAATTTCCCGGCTTTTATCGATTCTATCCAACAACCGGTGCCAAAACCGGAGCCAGCGTTTACGCCTATGCCGGCGGAGTGGGCGAATTGACAGAATCGGAACCGCCCATCTTGCTCGCAAGCCAGTTTTATGGTCAGGGGCGGACATTTTATATCGGCTCTTCCGAATTCTACCGCTTGCGTGCAGAAGATCCGAAATACTTCGAACGATTCTGGACCCGCCTTTCCCGTGAAGCCGCCCAGAATCGCATGCGACGGGGCAACCCACGAGGAACCCTGATTGTCGATCAGCAGTCTCTTTCTCTGGGGGAAACAATTAAAATCCGTGCCCGCCTGCTCGATGCGGAATTCGAACCGTACTCGGCACAAAGCATTCAAATTGAAGTCGAACAGCCCGACGGTCGCCTGCTCGTGCCTCAACCGAAGTTGCGTCCCACTCCGGCCCAACCGGGAAGATATGTGGGAGAAATTCGTGGGAGTCAACCGGGAAGGTATCAAATACGACTGAGAATTCCGGGAACCAATCATGTCATTTCCGAATCGGTTCGTGTTGAACTGCCGAATCTGGAAAGCAGGGATTTGCGGCAAAATGTCAGACAGCTGCAATCTCTGGTGGCACAGACCGGCGGAGAATATCAACCGTTGAAACAGGCCGAGTCGATCGTCCGACACCTGCCCAATTCAAGTGAACAGTTTTTGCTGGGAGAGCAGATCAACACATTGTGGGATCGCACCTGGCTGATGTGTTGTATTGTGACCCTTTTCGGTCTCGAATGGCTGATTCGTAAACTACTGAAACTGGCTTGAAACGGGCCTGAAAGATCTGTGACCGCTCCTGTTGTTAGACGTGATCACCTTTGTCGCTCAGGCAGAAGCGTCCCTGGTGGTCTACAATATCGGGTCTGAACCGGGTCTGAATCAACATCGTTAACATCGAACCTGAGTCTGTTTCCGTTTTACGTTGAGATGCATCGGTATGAATCTGACACTTCCTGAACACATTGACGCCCTGTTGTCGAAGTTGCGTTCCGCCATTCGACGCTATGTGCTGTTGCGCGGTGTTGCCGTCTTTCTGACCTGCGCCGTTCTTGTTTTCTGGATCAGCCTGGCGATTGAAGCAGCCTGGTTTTCAGTGACAAAACTGGAACTGCCCTCGGGGGTGCGTCTGGCGATTATTATCACCGGATTGGCTCTTTTGATCGGAGTCTTCTTTCAGACGGTTATTTGGCAACTGTTCATCCGTTTGAAACGGCGAGCGCTGGCCCTGCTTCTGGAAAAACGGTTTCCGGAACTGAACGACCGCCTGATTACCGCGGTGGAAACAGCCGAACGCGCACAGCAAAGCCAGACCGATCCCCTGTTGACCCAGGCGATGCTGGCGAGAACGCTTGAAGAAACCGATCAACTGACCACAACACTGGATATCACAGACGTATTCAACACCAGGCCGATCAGGCGGGCCGTTTTTCTGGTGACACTTGCGCTGCTTTCCCTGGCCGCGACCGCTGTCGCCTCTCCACAAACATTTTCGCACTGGTCGAATGCCTATGTCAAACTGGCTGAAGACTACTGGAACCGTGTTAATGGCCTGAAAGCCGTGCTGATCGCACAGCCGGGTGACCGGGTCCGCGAATTTGAGAATCACACCTGCAAACACGCAGCCGGGGCGGACTTGACGATTCTCGTCGAAACCTTGCCCGATAAACTGCCTCCCGAACAGGTCGTTCTTTCCTACAAAACGGTGACCGGGGCGCGTGGCCGTGCCGTGATGAGCCCGGCCGGTGACGGCAGATTCCGGCATACCATCGGGAATCTGGTTGACGATCTGGAATTCACCATCACCGGTGGCGACTACACAAGTTCCACACCTTATCGCGTTATTACCGTCCCCGAACCGCAATTGGAATCCTTGCAGGTGCACTGTGAATATCCTGAATACACCGGCTGGAACCAACCCGGGATCGGGGAACCGAACCAGTTTCCGGTTTCGTCTTCGGAATTGTCGGTGCCGATGGAAACAACCGTTCTTCTTAAGGCCCGCTCAACCAAACCGCTGCTGAATGTCAAAGTCAGCGGACGCAATTTTGAACTCGATATCAGAAAGAACAGTCAGACAGGTCAATGCACCGGTTTGTGCAAATTCATCGACGAACGCGGATTGGCCATAAAACAGACCTACCTGACCGATGCCCAATTGAACCTGATCGATGAAAGCGGCTATCAGGTTTCGATTCCCCTGTTTGTCACCAATCGGTACGATCTCTCGCACCAATCAGCATCGGACGTTTCCGATCTCATCCCGATTGATGGCAACGAATCGCTGCGATTCTATTTGCAGGATATCGACGGAATCATCAACCTTGAACCGGCCCGCTTGCAGATCACCGGAATTGTCGATGAACCTCCGGAAGTGCAGACCCGTTTAACTGGAATCGGCAAGGCAATCACCAGAAAAGCGTTTCTCCCCGTCGCCGGTGAGATCAAGGACGATTACGGATTGGCCGAAGTTCACTTCGAATACCGGCTCAACAAGGAAAAAGATTACCGGAAGTCCCCCACACAAAGACAACCCGCGGGAATGCGAACCTTTCTGCTGGAAGGAACCGAACAGGCCCCCAAAGCGAAATTCGATGTTCTTCCCCTCGATTTGAATCTGAATGATATCCTGTATGTTGCCCTGGTCGCTTCTGATCAGGATATTTTTAACGGCCCCCATATAAGTCGGGGAGAAACCTACCGCCTGAAAATTGTCAGCGATGAAGAATTGCTTTCCATTCTGCATCAGGATGAACTCAATCTCCGCAGACGGTTTGAACAGATCATCGAAGAATTGACACGCTCCCGGGACGACCTTTCCGAAGCCAGTACCAAAGATGAAAAACTGCTGGCAGATTCCGTGCAACGCGCGCTCAATGCGGTTCGTAAAGATAAACTGGAAACCGATGCCGTCCGTGCCGCCTTTGAAAGCCTGCAGGAAGAAATGGTCAACAATCGGGTCGATACCCCACAGGTCAGACAGCGCCTCAGCGGGAACATCATCACCCCGCTTGCCCGAATTATCAAACAGGACTTTACCTCTGCTGAGGAAAAATTGAGATCGCTCGATTTCGCATTTCGAGACCATTCGACAACTGAAGTGACCGCGGCCCAATCAATCGAGGAAATGAACCGTTTACTGGCGAATTTGCGACAGGTTTTGATGGCCATGCGCAAACTGGAGAATTTCCAGGAAGTCATCGAACTGCTCAAGGCCATCATCAAGGACGAAAAGGATTTGCAGAAAAAGACCGAAGCAGAGCGAAAAAAGAAGCTGATCGATCTGCTGAATTAGTGTATAATTCGGACAGCATCGAAAACGGGCTGCACCTGAGGAACGATATTTCCCTTCCCTTTCACGACTGGCTCCCCTTTTGGGCAATCCGCAGGGTGAGTCATTCCGGGATTTTGTACAATGTACAAATACAAAACAGTTCATTGGTAAGGCGGACAGACGAATGAATCGATCAACAAAACGGGTGCTGTTGCTACTCGCGATCACAGGTGGCTTTCTCCTTTCGAACGACAAAAACAGTTGGGCCCAGAACACGGATTCCGGTCTTGAAACGGAATCGAAAAACAGTTCGCAGCAGAGCGAATCGCTGAAAGATTTGCAGGCTCGCATCTCCGGTCGCTATCAGCGTTTCGCAAAAACCTTGACGCAACTGCACGGCTACATGCGCAAAAGCGATCCTGCCCGGGCCGAGTTGCTCCTGCGTGTCATCGGCAAAAGTAAAGAAGCTCAAATCGATTCTCAAATGGCTTCCATTCTGCAATTGCTCTCTGAAGACTCACCCCAGTTCGCCAATGTTGTTGACAGGCAGGAAGAACTGATCAAATCTTTGATGACACTGCTCGATGTGCTGCAAAGCGAAGATGAACAGAAACGGCTGAATGATGAAATCGCCCGCCTGGAAGAATTGATTGGCGATCTGAACAAGATTGTCGTGAACCAGAAAGAAACACGGGCAGGAACCGAACGGGGGCGACCACTCGATTCCCTGGAATCAAAGCAGAAAGATGTGGCTGAACAGACCGATAAACTTGCCGAGAAAATCGACAAACAGGATCGCGAAAAAAAAAGACAAAACGAAAAATCGGAACAGGACGGCAAACCACAAGACGGCAAACCACAAGACGGCAAACCACAGGACGGCAAACCGCAGGACGGTAAACCAC
>JALTOP010000109.1 GCA_027000105.1 Planctomycetaceae bacterium
CAGGGTTATTGCGACCTACGCCGATGGCACCAGACGGGATGTCACTCGTGAAGCATTCGTCGACAGCGGCAACACGGAAGTAGCTGAAGCGAACAACTCGGGCCTGCTTGTTGCAGTCAGGCGTGGAGAAGCTCCAATCCTGGCTCGTTACGAAGGGGCTTACGCTGCGACAACCTTAACAGTGATGGGAAAACGTGACGGGTTCCAATGGAAACAGCCGGAGTCATTCAATCGAATTGATGAACTGGTGGCCGCCAAGTGGAAGCGGATGAAAATTCTCCCGTCCGAACTTTGCACCGATGCCGAATTCATTCGACGTGTCACGCTCGATTTGACCGGATTGCCTCCGTCTGCTTCTGCAGTGAAATCATTTCTGGCTGATGAACGGGCCTCGCGCGTGAAACGGGAGGCGCTGGTCGATTATCTGGTCGGCTCTGAGGAATATGTCGAACACTGGACCAATAAATGGGCCGATCTGCTTCAGGTCAACGGCAAATTCCTGGGCCGGGAAGGAGCGACATTGTTCAGAAACTGGATCAGGAAGCAGGTTGCATCAAACAGGCCCTACGACCAGTTTGTACGCGAAATCATTACAGCCAGTGGTTCCAACAAGGCGAACCCTCCGGCCTCGTACTGCAAAATATTGCGTACTCCCGAAGATACGATGGAAAATACAACCCAACTCTTTTTGGGAATACGCTTCAACTGCAACAAATGCCACGACCATCCATTCGAACGCTGGACTCAGGACCAATATTACGAAATGGCTGCGTACTTCTCCCAATTCGAATTGAAAAGGGCACCGGAAAGCAAGGGAAGGAATATCGGCGGTACTGCTGTTGAAGCAGGCAAGCCACTTTATGAGATCGTCAGCGATAAAAATACGGGCGAGATGAAACATTTGCGAACCGGGCAAATTGTGGCGCCTTCCTTTCCATACGGGAAACAGATTGACGTCCCGAAAAAAGCAACTCGCAGAGAACAGGTCGCCGCGTGGATCTCTTCACCTGAGAACGACTATTTCGCCAGAAGTTACGTGAACCGACTCTGGGGATACGTTTTCGGTGTCGGAATTATCGAGCCGATTGACGATATCCGCGCGGGCAACCCGCCGACGAACCCGGAACTGCTCGACTATCTCACACAGGAATTTATCGATCACCACTTCGATGTCCAACACATTCTGAGGTTGATCTGCAAATCTCGCACCTATCAACTCTCACTCGTTCCGAATAAATGGAATGCTGATGATCAGATCAACTTCTCTCATGCAAAGGCCCGCCGATTACCTGCTGAGACTCTTTACGATTCAATTCATCTGGTAACCGGCTCACGATCGAAAATCCCGGGTGTCCCACCAGGAACCCGTGCCGCTGCCCTGGCAGATGTTCAAATCAAACTGCCAGATGGTTTTTTGAGCAACATGGGGCGACCTGTTCGAGAAAGCTCATGTGAATGCGAGCGGGTTAATGAAGTCCAGCTAGGCCCTGTTATGGCGATGGTTTCCGGCCCTACTGTTGCCAGTGCGATTGCCGACCCGTCCAACGCGCTGCCCCAGTTGGTCAAGGAAAATACAGATAACAAGCAGCTCATCAATGAAC
>JALTOP010000110.1 GCA_027000105.1 Planctomycetaceae bacterium
AACGAGATCTTTTTTCAGACGTTCTTCACCGGGGTTGAAGAATAGGCCGATTCCCGCCCCAACAACCAGTGCGAAAAAAATCTGAATGTGCAGTGCCGCCTTGAATGGGTTCATTGTGCTACTAACGGTTGATTTTCAACCTCTTCTGAAAATGTTCTGTCAATGCAAACTCTTGTAAATACAAGCTATGCAACCTCCTGATACTGCTCCGGTTGTCCAATGTGCTTCGGCTGTCTTCATTATTGAAACAGGCCGGTTTGCAGTTGCAGCGGGGAACTCCGCGGGTTCATCAGTCACTCTCGGGTCGGGGTTGATTGCTCCAGTGGCCGGTTTCATCTTTTCCTTTCACCCAGACACCCTTTTCATTCCACCCCAAATGGGCACGGACATCTGCGGCGGCGTAACGCAACGTCAGTGCACAACGTCTGCGATCCGATCTGTTCGCTTCTGAACCGTGCAGCAACAGATCGGAGTGAATCGAAATCTGACCTGCCCGCAACGGATTTTCGATGACCGTTCCGTATTGTGTCGGATTATCAATTGTCTGGTTGAGCACATTATGTTCCTCAGCGGTGCTGGGACGATAGGTCAAATGACCGTATAAATGGGAACCGGCGATAAATCTCATTCCGCCATTTTCCATATCAACATCATCAATCGCGAGCCAGACCGTTACCGCCTTGCTTGGCGATAAAGGCCAGTAACTGGAATCCTGATGCCAGGCAACCGCTTTGCCATCATGGGGCATCTTGCAAAAAAAATGGGCTCCCCAACCAATCACGTTTTCACCCAGCAGATCGGAGACGATGGCGACAATTTGAGACTGATTCAACAGGTCCCAAACCGGGCCATGCTCCAGGTGGGCTGAACTGATCGAATAACTGTCCCCCCCACGGGCGATTTCCCGCTCCAGCAAATCGTCGAAGTAGGCACGAATGGCCTTTATTTCGTCGTCTGAAAAGATGGTGAGGGGACGGATCAATCCCTGTTTGTTATAGGACTCCACTTGCGAAACGGTAAGAACCTCCGGGGAGTCGATCGGACTTGGGTAGAAACCGAGATCACGCTCAATGGAATCCAGTTCCTGTTGATCGGGAATAATTTTGTACTGCTGCCTGGCCATGATTCTCTCCTCACTCAGATCCCCGATGCGCCCGATTGACTCTGATCACCACTATCCAATGGTCTCTATCAAACGGAACTTCAACAACTGCGCACGGTTCAAAATGCGCACGGTTCAAAAAACATTTCTCACCCATACAAACCAGCAATCAAAGGCTACCGAATCGCTTCTCGACAGTCCACAAACCCGCAATCTGTTCCTGCCAACGGGTAGAAAATTCTCCCCTAGGCAATTTTGGCCCTCTCCATTAAAATTCCGCCCCCGCTGTGCGGAATACTTTGGGGCAGATCAGCTTCAGAAATGGTTTCGCACAGTTCCCTTCAACGATGTTGTGAATGGCTTTCCAGGCCGCGTCCCTGCCCGAATCAATTTGGTCAGGAAACACGTTGGTTTGCCAGTCAGTTCTGTTTCCGATCTTCCTACCCGGTTTTATTCTCCATTTCTGGAGGCCACCCATGATCCCGAACTCAAAA
>JALTOP010000111.1 GCA_027000105.1 Planctomycetaceae bacterium
TTTTAGTTCTGCGGTGTCTTGATCGGATCGTTGCAAAGGTTGATTCGATTGGATTAGTCGTTCGCAAATGAGCCCAATGTTCGGCGGGGAAGTCGTAGAACGTGAGCAGGACATCGCGATCTTTTGTCAAGCATGCGCACGCTTTTCGTATTTCGCACCGTACTTCTCGACGAAGTGATCGATCGCCTTGAGGGCTTTTTTTTTGTGGGTGATTTCCAGATTTCCTGGATGTCCAATTTCTCTTTGGGCTGCACGCTGACGGGCTCCTTGATCGATTCATATTTTGCCAAAATGGGAAACAAAGTTGTAAACATATCAATCGCCCCGCTAAAATTGCACAAAAGTCCCCACGCATAACGACATTGCCCTGGTCTCCAAGTCAAAAAATCAGTCGCACAAATCAGATGCCGACTCATACGGTTGCCCTGGTTTCTGTGTGATGCGTCTGATGAGGTTCAGGCTTGTTGCTGTCTCTTCAAGGTTGCCCTGTAGCATGCAGAAAAAACAACTTGTTCTTTTCGTTATTTTCCTGCTGGTGTCGAGTTCTTTTGCAGAAGCAAAAAAGCCCATTATAGAACTGTTTAATGGCAAGACGCTATCCGGTTGGAGAGGAGATCCGCGGTATTGGCGGGTTGAAAATCTATCCATTGTAGGAGAAATTCCGCAAGGAAAAACGCTCGGCCGAAATACATGGTTGGTTTGGGATGGTGAGCTGAAAGATTTTGACCTGCGACTGCAGGTAAAATTGACAGGTTCAGCCGGTGCAAATTCCGGGATACAGTTTCGGTGCCAGGTTGATAATATAAATCATGTCTCCGGCTATCAGGCTGATTTGGATCAGGGGGCAACGTGGTTGGGGAGAATTTACGATGAGCATGGGCGGGCGTTATTGGTGGAACGCGGTTCACGTGTGGCGATTGCCGCAGACGGAACCCGGCAAGTCGAAGCTTTCGCTCCCGCTAATCAATATGCCGTCTTGTTTCGTGATAACGACTGGAACGACTACCGCATCGTTGCCATCGGTGAGCATGTTGCCGTTTACGTCAATGGAACACTCTTTAGTGAAATGCAGGACCGTCAAGTTGATCAACGGGATTTAAGTGGTTCCCTGGCGCTACAGCTTCATAGTGGTGGTCACACTAAAGTAGAGTTCCGAAACATCCGCCTTGAAACGCTCAACGGTAACGATGCACGCTTGGGCGAGTTCAAGTTGGGATCGGACAGGAAGGCATTCCAACAAAAAGAAGTAGACCAGGGAATTGCACCCAAAGATCCCTCGGGGAGAGATCTGAATCTCGGTTTTGAAAAAGGGACTCTTGCCGGCTGGAAGGCGACCGGAAATGCTTTTGACAAACAGCCTGTCAATCAGGATGGCATCGCCACTCGATGGCCCGGGCAGATCAGCAACAAGAATGGCGAGTTTTTCATCGGCGGTTATGAAATTGTTCAGGATGGCGGGGTTGGGACATTAACATCATCCCCATTCAAGGTGACACACCCCTATGCGACATTTTTGGTTGGCGGGGGGAAGAAAAAATCAACCCGCGTGGAGATCATCAAACCGGCTACAGAGGGGCAGGCTGAAACGGTCATCTTTGCCGCATCGGGGAATCAGCAGGAACAGATGCGCCGTGTTTTGGTCGACTTGCAAAATCTGCAGGGAGAGAATATCGCGATCCGACTGGTTGATGAAGATGCCGGGCCCTGGGGACATCTGAACTTCGATGATTTCCGTTTTCATACTGATCGACCCCCATTTGCACAGGCGGGACCCTCAGTACGCTCGATAAAAAATCCCCTTCTGCAGCATCTGGTGCCGAATGTTATTGCCCCCAACAAGGTAGCACGGGGAACTGAAACGATTAAGAAAATGTTTGTTCCGGAAGGATTTTCTGTCGATGTGATTGCAGCCGAACCGCAGTTGCACCAACCGATGGCGTTCACTTTTGATGCCAAAGGACGGCTATGGGTTGTTGAGGGAAATTCTTATCCCCAGAAACGCCCTGAAGGAAAAGGGCTGGATCGCATCCTGATTTTTTCGGATGAAGATGGTGATGGGACATTTGAAACGCGAAAAGTTTTCATCGAAGGGTTGAATCTGGTCAGCGGTATGGAAGTGGGGCATGGTGGCGTATGGATCGGGGCCGCTCCGAATTTACTGTTTATTCCCGATAAAAATGGCGATGATCGCCCCGATTCCGAACCGCAGGTATTGCTTGACGGTTTTGGATTCGCCGACACTCACGAAACATTGAACAGTTTTGTTTGGGGGCCGGACGGCTGGTTGTACGGGAACCAGGGAGTGTTCAATCGATCGAAAATTGGAAGACCAGGAACTCCTGACACGAAGCGTCAACAGCTCAGTGCGGGCGTGTGGCGCTATCATCCGGCTCGCCATGTTTTCGAAGTGTTTGCACACGGCGGCAGCAATCAGTGGGGCCTGGATTTCAATGAATACGGACAACTTTTTATGACACATTGCCGAAGTTATTGGGGCAAGGGTTCGACCACTCATGTCATGCAGGGGGGGCATTATTGGAATCAGGTAAATAGTGGTTATGCACCGTTTGTTTCTTCGGTGGCATTGCCGCATCTGCCTGCAATGCAGAATTTCATGCTCGCCTCTGCCCGGTACGGTCACGGCGAGGGAGGTGCGGGCAAACCTGGGTCGCGACAGGTGTATGGTGGGCATTCACATGTGGGAACCATGATTTATCTGGGAGATAACTGGCCTGCGAAATATCGTAATCATCTTTTTACTCACAACCTGCACGGGCATCAGATGAATCATCAGATCAATGTTCGTCGAGCGGGGGGATACGTTACCCGGCACGCCGGTTACGATGTTCTGTTTTGTGCCGATCCGCAGTATATCGGAGTCGATTTGAAATACGGTCCGGATGGAGCCGTCTATATCAGCGATTGGTATGACGCGCGCCTTTGTCATAACCCGGACGCCGAGCAGTGGGACCGAAGTAACGGGCGGATATATCGCATGAAATTTGATGCAGACTACGCTCCGGTCAAGGTTGATTATACCAAGGCAACCGATATCGAACTGGTTGCTGCTCAGCTTCATCCAAACGACTGGAACGGCCGCAAGGCTCGATTGGTGCTCAGCGAACGGGCTGCCGTAAAGAAAGGTATTTCCAGTGCAGCCCTGAGTCATTTGATGGAAATTGCAACCACACACAATGATGCGTCCCGTCGTCTACGAGCTGTTTGGGCACTGAACGCTGCAGGAAAATTTGATGCAAAAATGGCAGCGAAACTTCTGGAAGATAAAAGCGAGTATGTGCGGGCCTGGACTGTTCAATTAGCCGTGGAATCGCTTCACCCAGACGAACTGGAAATGTTGCTTGTTCCATTGGTGGAACGTGAACAATCACTGTTTGTTCGGCGTTATCTGGCTTCGGCAATCCCACGCGTTCCAGATGAATGGGGCTGGAAGCTGGCAGAAACGATGAGCTCTCAACCGGAGAACATGGCAGACCGCGACTTGCTGCTTCTGTTGTGGTACGGGATCGCAAAGTCAATGCCTGATCATCTTGAGCGTGCCTTGAACTTGTCGGAGAAAACTGAATTACCAGTCTTGAAAGACTATATCGAATGGTACGCGACGAAAATTTCAAGACAGGGACGCGATGCCATCTCTATGCGTTTGGTTTACGCGAAGCCCCGTGAACAGTTTCGTTTGCTCAGCCTGTTTGAATTGGGAGTGCGTGGGATGCGTGGCTTGCCCGAACCGGTTGGCTGGTCTGAAGTGGCCGAAAGCTTATACGATTCGCCTGATATTTCGACCCGCCGTGCCGCGGAATCTCTCGGTGCAGCCTTCGGCGATACAGCATTATTCGCCCGGATGAGAAAGATCCTTGCCGCTGACTCTTCAGACATCAACCTGAAACGACACGCACTATCAATTCTTGCCGCTGACTCCTCTTTCGAAAACCTCCCGTATTTTATCAAACAGCTTGAGACAAAAGAATTGGTCCGTCAGACACTTCCCCTGCTAACCCGTTTTGAAGATCCTGCCATCGCAACGGTGTTGCTCAAACGGCTGCCGCAATGGAACGGTGCAGAAAAGGCAGCTGCGATGGAAGTGCTTGTCAGCAGGGCTGTCTGGTCGAAAAAAGTTTTGGAAGCAATCGCCAAAGGTCAGTTGGAAAAGAGTCAGTTAACGGCTTACCACGCACGACAAATGGCGAATCTGGGAGATGCTGCCTTGAACAGAATGCTCACTGAACAATGGGGGCAGTTGGGCCAATCCTCTGGGGAACGAAAAGCGGAAATGTCGAAGCTGGCCCATGCCTATAAAACAGCTCCCTTGTGGGCTTTTGATGCCGGTAAAGGGGCGGAACACTTCAAGAAATTGTGTGCGGCTTGTCACCAGCCCAAGAACCAGAATTTGCGCATCGCTCCCAAACTTCAGGGAAGTGGCTCAAAGGGAATTGATTATATCGTGGAAAATATTATCGATCCGAATGCGGTGATCGGCAGCGATTTTCAGGCCCGCATTATTTTAACTGTTGAAGGTCGTGTTATTACCGGATTAATCGAAAAAGAAACTGATTCAGCAATCACTGTTCGCACCGCAACGAACAGTGTGACCATTGCAAAAGATGATATTGAGGAAATCAATATTTCCAAAAATTCGTTCATGCCCGAATCACTCCTGAAAACACTCAATGAACGTCAGAAAATTGAATTGCTGAAGTTCCTGATGTCGCTTTAAGGCCGGTATTTCAATTCAACGAATTTAATGAAGGCCACTCCGCTGATTGATATTGATAATTTCAGCTATTTTCGATAGCAAATTGGGGTTAACAGTGTACCAGGGCTGGTGTATAACGAATGCGATAATGGCTATGTTCGCATGAATTGGGAATCACAAATGGTGTGCACAGCACACCCTTGTATCTTGCATGAACTGTCTTTTTTTCGCTCGTTTGGTTAGAAAACGAAAACCTTGATACCGGTCTTGCAAGACCGGTATCAAGGGACGCGAGTGGCAGATCGTCACACCCTGGGTCGTGAAGACCGTCTTGTAGCTGGATCGTCACTCGTTTTTTATGCCTTAACCCGTACAGTCGCCAGAGCGGTGCGATCGCACCAGCTCGTATCAGCAAGGAAGGGATTCAGCATGAAACATGCATAACAAAATCTTCGTCGGAGTCGACATCGCAAAAAAGAAATTCGATGTCGCTTTCTCACTTGTTTCTCAAGGATTCGTCTATGACTACACACCGGCCGGAATCAAACTCTTTCTCAAAGAACTTCAAAAAGCAAAACCACAACTCCTCCGAATCGATTTACTTCCCTGATTTTCAGATTTTTCAGATAATCCACAAAATCGGAAGTTTCTGCTTGAACGATGTACACTCTGATGAGTAGCTCGAACAGTAACCCGTGAAGAGGGAGCGGGTTCTCCGCTCTTTCGCGTTCTCCATTCTGGCCGGGGTCTCGGCTTCGACGGTAAAAAAGGATCTTCGCCATGCTACTACTCAACTGGCTGCACGCACTACACTCTCGCTTCCACACACACACACACACACAAGCGAACACAAAAATCACGCCGTAGACGCTTGAGCTCCCGCGCTGGTTTGCTCGCGACACCAGCGGAGATTGTGGAGCCCCGTGTTTTACTGAGCGGGACATCTACTGAAACGGACTATCAGGTTTATCTCGATGCGGTTGCAGCAGCTGATGCAGTATACTCTGACGGTATTCAGAACGCTGTAAATGAATATAACCTGGCAATCGATGCCGCCAATTCTGCTTTCAGCAGTGATGAACTAACTGCCTGGCATCTCTACAGTTCCAAAATTGATACAGCGACTGCACTCTTTCAATCTGCCGCTCAATCTGCTTTGGATGCTTACAACAATTCAATTGCTGCAGCTGACGCCAGCTATCTTTCGAAAATGGCAGTAGCTGGAGCCGACTACGATTCAGCGATCGAGCTTGCCAACACTTCTTACAACAATGCCGAAGAACAGGCACTGGCTGCTTACGCTTCGACAATGGATGATGCCAACGCCCTGTACGCCTCCGAAGTTGCCAGTTTTCAAGCTACTTACGATGCTGAAATCAAAGCTGCCGATTCCGTTTATAAATCCGATGCAACCAATGCCACAAATAGTTACAATCAAAAAGTCAATGCGGCTACACTTCAATGGAACAACTCGGTAGACATTGCTTACGCTAAATATACAACGGCGGAAAGCTCTGCTTCTGCCATCGCTGAGGAAAAAATTCAAGATGCCCTCGACGCTTACAATGCCAGAATAGATGCCGCCGATGATATTTTCAATAGCTCTGTCCAGGCCGCGGCAGATGCTTACAACTCAAAAATGGATGAAGCCGATTCCGTATTTAATTCGGCAATGGAGGATGCCAACGCTGCTTACAATTCTTCAGTACAAAATGCCGTCGATGCTTACAATGGCCTTGTTGATCCCGCCTATCAAACATATCTGGAGAAAGTGGCAGAAGCGGACCAATTATGGAACGCTGCTCTTGGAGAATATATGAATGCAGTCATGGATGCCACCACAACAGGTGCCGATACCTCTGCTGCTGAGGCAGCTTTTGCGGCTGCCGATGCCCAATGGTACGCAACAGAACAGGCTGCCTGGGACGCTTATGAAGCCATTGAAATTCCCGCGGCAGATGCCTACAACAGCGAAATCACAGAGGCGGAATCCGAATGGCAAATCGCCGCTGATGACGCCGAAGCTAAATGGAAAATGAGTGAAGCAGACGCCAACGCCAAGTACCAGGAAGACCAGGGCAATCGCATGAAATTATGCCGGGTTTCCCGTTAAATATTGCAATAAATTTTTGAAACTCCAACTCGCCTTACGT
>JALTOP010000112.1 GCA_027000105.1 Planctomycetaceae bacterium
TCGATTCAGTGGATTGGTCATGATGCTGCCTCACGGATTTGAAGGACAGGGACCGGAACATTCCAGTGCGCGTCTGGAACGTTTTCTGACATTGGCGGCTGAAGATAATATTCAGGTCGTCGTTCCTTCCACACCAGCCCAGCATTTTCACTTGCTCCGACGTCAGGTACTGCGAAAGTGGAAAAAGCCGCTGGTCATCATGACTCCCAAAAGTCTGCTTCGCCACCCTCGCTGCGTCTCATCCCTGGAAGATTTGACAGCCGGAGAGTTCAAAGCGGTTCTCGATGATGAACTGATTCCCGACAAACAGAACATTTCGCGAATTTTGCTCTGTTCCGGAAAGGTCTATTATGATCTGCTCAACCACCGGGAAGAACTAAAACGGGAAGATGTCGCGATTATTCGTCTGGAAGAACTTTATCCGTTACCCTATCTGGAGTTGCAGCGGGTTCTGTCGCAATATCCAGCAGGAACGGAAGTTCGCTGGGTGCAGGAAGAACCGGAAAATATGGGAGCCACCCGTTTCCTCAGAGCGCACTTCGGTAATTCCATTTTCGATAAGTATCCGCTGCGTTCAATCGAGCGGGATGCCTCGGCCAGTCCCGCAAAAGGAAGCAAGAAAAGTCACCTGCTGGAACAGGCGGCATTACTGGAAGCAGCCTTTGCCGACTATTCATGAGTGATCAAAACGAGTGAGTAATCGGAGAGAATGAGTGATCGGAGAAAATCAGCGATGAATCGCCAGATATTGACAATATGGATCGCCGGTTTCATGATCGGTTCCGGAAGTGGGCTGATTATTGCCCGCTCACTTCCCGGCCCAACTCACGTAGATCAGCCCGTCGCACGCAAACTTCGTCACGAACCTGTTGGCGAAGCCGGGATCAAAAGCAGCTTCTACCCCGATTTTCTGGCCGACCCCCAACAATTTCCCCCGCTGCAGTCGCCAGAAACAGAGCAGATTGGCGATGCATTTCCCACAAAAGGCAACAAGGTAAATCGAATCACGCCCGAACCACGCCTGCTTCCCGAAGGTGAGGCGACACCGGTTCAACCAGAACAAGACCAGGACGTGATGAAGAAGCCGACCACCTCGGAATTCCAGCGCGATCTGAAAAAAATTGCCCCCGAGCTTTCTGAAAAAGCACTCAAAGACCTGGCAAAAATTCGCTCGCAGATTGAGAACGAACAGGAATAACGAAACGGAATAACGAAACGGAATTCTCAAACAGGAACAGGCCGGGTTCCAGACAAACCGGGTTTCTATTGAAAGGAACTCAATCAACACCCGGAAACGAACATCGTTGTACGTAAACGCAGCGGTATGCAGGAGGGTGACACCTGCCAGTGCATAAAAAAACACCCCACTTTTGAAGAAGTGGAGTGTTTTCCTGTTTTATCAACATTTCCTGAAGCGATTGACATCCTGAAGCCCGCTTCACGAAACTTGCGAGAAGTTACCAACTTGCCTTCCGCATGCCGGGAATCACCCCGTCCAATGCCATATCCCGCAACATGATACGCGAAACCTGAAATTTACGATAATTGCCTCGTGGACGCCCGGTCAACTGGCAGAGCCTTCTCAGTC
>JALTOP010000113.1 GCA_027000105.1 Planctomycetaceae bacterium
ACTTTATCAGCAGGGGCTAACTAAATGACGCGGGTTGTGTTACTCGATTCCTCATTATTGAGGAACCGCATGATTCTTTCGTACTTCAGGGAATCCGTTTTTCAGAAACAGTGAAACTGTATCCGCGTGAGCTTGAATTAACCTGGCGGTCAGGGGATCATTCGAACTTTCTAGCACCCTAATTCCATGCGCTGTAAGTTTCATTTCCATTTTAATCTTTTTCGCGTTACTGAAAAGTGCTCGAAACAGCGGGTCTCGCATATGAATTGGCTGCACGTTTTCAACTCGCTTATACATGGCTGCAACGTGTTTTTGTATTACTGCGGCTACTTCTGGATTTTGCGATTCTGTCAGTGTGTCAATTCCATTTGCTGTCTTGATCACTTTTCGTGAGATCTCATTGCGATGCTCTAATAGATAGAAAATAAGCTGATGGTCCTGATCCATCCCTCGGCCAAATCTCCCGCCCCCCTGTTTTTCGTGTCCCTTACCGCCACGCCCATGACGCCCGCGCCCGTGACCACCATGCCCATTGCCTCGTTGAGCCAACATGACACCGCCCAGACTTGTTGAAGCCTGCCGTTCTTGTGCCTGTATCCAATTAAGAGAAACCAAGCCAATGGTAAGTACCAGATAAGACGTAAATAAACTTCGTAACAGTTTCATCATTTTCTCCTACTGCTTTTAATTCTGGATAGCCTGTTCCTACGCATAGCCAAAGTTCCTCACATGAACAAAACGCCGCCTAAAGCGATTAACAACGCTGTCTAGCCAGACGCCAACCACAGGTAAGGCACCTCTCTTTCCTGTCTACAGGCAATTATTACAGCGAGCAACCGCGTATCCAGATGTCATTGTCCACATACACATAAACGGAGGAAGAAAAAATATTCCACAACAGCGGGTAGCTCGGTTAATCTGTTCAGGATAGCCTGAGTGCCATCAGGCACCTGCGGGTGCGTCTGTGAGCGTGTTGAATTTGCCGGGTGCCCTTGTTTATGTTTTGCACCACGGACTGTGAGACGTGTTTATCATCGCTATTGTAGCAGGGTGGCCGATACCGGACGGCTGGCGCCGTTCCGCTTGCAATGTCTGACCGCTACGAGAAAATAATCTCACGCAAAGACGCGAAGACGCAAAGGAAGAAAAAAGGCAAGGGAGAGGCAAGGGGAATATTCCAAAGTGGTTCTATTCGTTCTCGCTGATATGGGAACGCCAGTGCGGAAAACTCCCGGCGTCTTTGCGGCCTGGCGTGATACTTCTCCGTGCTCTCCGTGTCTCTGTGGTGCATTTGATTTTACCAAACGGAAGTTTTTGTCCGGCCGGTGTAACCGGGCTTCTGCCGCTGCTCACATATTGATTATTGGGCGTAAGGGATCTATCCGAGCATTCATCCTCGGGCGGGAGTCGGGTTTGTTGTTATCGCCGGATCAATTTCCGTAGAAACAGTCGGGCATCCATGAGCAGGCTGAACAGGATCGGAACGAGCAGTAGTGTGAATCCGGTTGAGACGATCAAGCCGCCCAGAACGACGCTGCCCAGGCCGCGGTATAATTCGCTGCCCGCCCCGGGGAACAGAACCAGCGGCAGCAGACCGAGAACCGTGGTTGTGGTCGTCATGAAGATCGGGCGAATTCGGGTACGGATCGACTGCAATATCGCTTCCTGGGGAGGCATGTTTTCTTCGCGGATCAGCACCAGCGATTGATGGATAATCAGAATCGGATTGTTGACAACCGTTCCAATTAGAATGACAAAACCGAGCATCGTCAAAACATCAAGAGCTTGAAACAGAAACAGGTTCAGTACGGTCAAGCCGAGAATTCCGCCAATCGCGCCCAGCGGGACACTCAAAATAATCACCAGTGGATACAGCCACGATTCAAACAGTGCCGCCATCAGCAAGTAGGTAATCAACAGCGCGAGCGCGACATTGAAACTGATCGCCGACCACGTTTTGCTCAAGCGATCAGCTGTGCCTGTCAGATTGATGCGGTACGCTCCGCCGAGTTGCCCCGATTTGTACATCGGCTGCACAATTTTTGACTGGATCGTCTGCATTGCATCTTCCAGGGCCATTTCCGGTGGAGGCGAAACTTCTATCGTGATCGCCCGTTGGCGTTCCCGATGATTGATCTGTTCCGGCCCGCTGCTCATCACGACATCTGCCAACGTACCGAGAGGGACCAGTTGTCCGGACGGTGTGGCGACCGGCAGGGCTGCCACATCCTGCGTCGATTGCATCACCTGTTCGAGTCCGAGAATGGTCAAGTCAATTTTATCGCCCCCCACATAATAATCCCCGGCGAAGGCTCCATCGACTAACGCGTCGGTAATGTAGCCGAGATCAGCCGAACTGATTTGAAGCTCGGCTGACTGCAACAGTTTCGGGATCAGATGAATTTCCGGGCTGGATAAATCGAGGCTCGGTTTCGGAATCGCCTGGGTATTCGGAATGGCCTGTTTCACTTGCCCGTAAATTTGCCCGCCCATTTGTGTGAGGCGTTTCAGATCGGGGCCAATTATTTCGATATCGACTGTTCGCCCGGCTGTCAGGCCCTGTTCAAACAGACTGGCCTGTTTGGCGATGGCGAATGTGCCGGGAAGTTTCATGCCGGTTCGTTGGATCAACGGGATCATCTCGGCTGCGCGGAGTGGATCGTACGAACGGATGCCGATGAAAACCATTTTCCCACGGGCGACAAAAAAGAAATCGCCGATGACGGGAAAGTCAAGATTTTCTGCTTCAGGGCTGCCGGGGTCAACATCCCAATAGGGACGCAACGCATCTTCGACTGTTTGCCCCATGCGCATCAATTCGTTTTGATTGTAACCGGGCGGCGGCAACAGGATGCCAAAGACAAGATTGCGATTCCCGGTCGGCAAATACTCAACTTTCGGCCACAACAGCCAACTCATCCCGATCGAGGCTCCGACAAGAACAAAAACCGTCAACAACCGCAACCAGACCGATTTCAAAATGAATCGATTTACGTTGACAATCAATGCGACAAATTGTTGACCGGCCGCATTGATGGCTGATTCCCAAAAACCGGAGGATTGCGCTGCGGGATCGCCCTCTTTCCCTTCAACATCACCATTACTGTTTTCTGAACGCAGTAATCGAGCTGCTGAGGTTGAAATCAATGTGACAGAGACAATCAGCGACAGGCCAACCGCTGAACTGATCGCCAGCGCGATATCCTGAAACAACTGGCCCGCTTCCTCCTGCACGAAAATCACAGGCAAAAAGACGGCGATCGTTGTCAATGTTGAAGCAACAACCGCTCCCCAAACTTCGTGCGTTCCTTTAATCGCCGCCTCAAATCGGCTTTCTCCCATTTGCGAATGGCGATAGATATTTTCCAGCACGACCACTGCGTTATCCACCAGCATTCCGACGGCAAAAGCGAGTCCCGCCAAGCTGATCACATTCAGCGAACGCCCCAATAAACCCAGTATCAAAAAAGTTCCGATGATACTGGTCGGGATAGCCACACCAACGATGAGTGCCCCCCGGGCATACCAGAAGCCGGCAAGCAGGATCAACCCGAGTGAGATAGCAAAGAACCACACATTGAAATAGGCAGCCGCCAGGGCGGAAAGAAGAATGAATGGAATCAATAAAATTGTCCTGCCGTTCAAATGCAGAAACAGCATGAGGACGATCATTGTCAACGCACCGCCAACAAAAATATTTTGCTGCACCAGATTGACCGATGAGTAAATGTAATCGGTTTCATCATAAACCTGAATCAACTGCAAACCACGATCCTTGAGGATCTCTTCATCGATCAAATCCCGCGCGGCCCGCAGTCCTTTCATGATTTCCAGCACGTTGGTGCCGGTTTCGCGAATGCAATTAATGGCGATGCTCGATTCACCAAAACGTCTGACCAGGCCATCCGGTTTTTTGTAGCCGTGCCGGACTTCCGCGACGTCCCGTACATAAACCGGGGCGCCATCCCGCACGGCCAGAAGTTGCTTCTCGACATCTTCGATACTTTCAAACTGTCCGAGTGTCCGTACGATCCATTTCCGTTTCCCTTCCCAGAAATCTCCTGCTGAAGTATCCGCGTTTTGACCACGAAGCACCCGTCTTACATCGAGAATGGTCAACTGCCGCGCCGCCAGTTTTTCGGGATCGACAACAACCTGAAGTTCATCTTCCAGGCCTCCGATCACGTTCGATTGTGAAACGCCGGGGACACGTTCAAAGCGGGCTTCAATTTCATCTTCTGCAAGTCGACGAAGTTTGGTGACATCCAGATCTTTGGGGGGCAACAGTTCTTCCGCTTCCGGATGCACTTCGGCCAGTTTCCGTAATCGCAGCATCGCCAGGCCGACATTGTGCGACCGGCGGACGTGCTCTATCTCTTTTTTCAATTCAGGATGCTTTTCCTGAAAGGCAAGCAGTTCAGCGTCATCAGGATGACGGGCACTGAAAATGAACCACGCAATCGGGGAGTCATTCGCATTCGATGTACTGATGACCGGTTGATCCGCGTTCTCCGGGTAATCGGGAACCTGCTGCAATCTCGAATTGACTTTCAGTAGCGCCTGATCCAGATTGGTTCCGACCTGAAATTCGAGTGTGATCGAACCTTTGGAGTTGCTACTTTCGGAAATGAGCCTCACGAGACCTTCAACCGATTTGAGGTACTCCTCCTGTTCCAGAACGATTTCGCGTTCCACTTCCTGCGGACTCGCGCCGGGCCAGCGGGTGGAAACGGTGATGGAAGGTCGCTGTACCTCGGGCGTCAACTGCATTGGCATGCGCATAAAGAAGACCATGCCGAACAACGCTACCAGCAGGATCCCCACAATCACTTTGACGGGGTTGCGCACAAACGCATCAATTAAAGCCATGTTTACTGTTTTTCAATGCGGGCCGCTCAGCCCGAAAGCCTCTCATTATTTGACAAAGAACGATCCTGCGTGCATCGGGACAGTATTCAGTACAAGGGGACTCAGAGTCAAACGTCTTTGCGGAACAATGGCGAATTGAGGGAAAGAGAGTTCGATTTTCGTTTGACGTTGCCGGAGCTTTTGCTCAGTATGTGGCGCAAGATGAACGAAAGAATCCCCAATAAAATTGAAAAACGATCTCGTCGCACGTTGCGGGTGTGGTTAGCGCTGGGGTTGGGTGCGGGAGATTCGCCCATTGCACCGGGGACGGTCGGCAGTTTGTGGGGACCGATTCTTGTCTGGGGACTTTCAGCGGGCGGTGTTGAATCACTTTGGCTGCTGCCTGTTCTGGTTCTTCTTTTTCTGATTGGCGTTCCGTTATGCGAAGCCGGCTCCCAATACTTTGGCAAGAAAGATCCTGGAGCGGTTGTCTTTGATGAAATCGCAGCCTATCCCCTGGTGCATCTATTGGTGCCGCTGAGCTGGACAACCGTCTGGATCGGTTTTATTCTGTTCCGTATTTTCGACATCCTCAAACCGTGGCCCATCAAAAAATTTGAAAGACTGCCCGGCGGTTGGGGTGTGATGGCTGATGATATAATCGCCGCCTTGTACGCCATGCTGGCGATGAAACTGATTGCCCTGTATATTCTCTGAGCAGGTATATTCTCTGGGCAGACAAATCCTCAGACAGGTCTGTAACTTGCTTTTTGGTAAGGTGGCTTCAAAAAAAATGGAACAGACGATGAATCACAATATCCCGAAAGAATTGAGTGACGTCCAATATACGCTGCTCGGTTTGATTTTCGAAAAAGAGCAGACAGGAACAGAACTGAGAAAGAAACTGCGCGACCAGTTTCAATGGGACACAAGCACCAGCTCTTTTTACACATACTTTGATCGGCTGGCAGCCGAGAAATACTGTTCTGTTAAAGCGGGCAAAGGGAGCAAAAAATTTCGCATCACTGCCAAGGGAAAGAAAACATTCCTGAAGAAACTGAATTTTCACAACGGATTATTGAAGACCTGGAAGAAGCATTTGAATTGAGTCCCGTTTCGCAAAACCGCGGAGCATTCAATAAGCCGATGCATTCAATAATCTGTCAGGCGACGTTTTCCCGCTTCTCTTGTGGACGTTTCTTCAATTTCAGCGTATCGTATCGTCGACCTCTGGCGTCGTAAAAGTAGATTGTGTTGATATCGGCTGCCCAGACTGCTCCCAGGCGTATTTGACGGGGGCCGTATAACGTGAATTCCAATCCACAGAAATTTTCCTGCTTCTGCAACGGACGCGATTCAAGTGGAAATTGTTCAGGGATCAAATTCTCTTTCTGGCACAGGGAATGATGCACAAACTGTTCCAATTCAGCCCATGTTGCAGGGTGATCTGACATAGACAGCTCCGGTTGGTAAATCGATGTCGGATATTCTGGTCGGATATTCTGACAGCCAACTTTTTCCGTTGGCCCGATGCAGGAAATAGTATCGTCCGTTGCGCCGGTTATATTTCCCCTTGCTTTGCCCGCTTACCTTGATCGTCAAAAACGGAACATCCCGAAAACCGTTATTATTGTTGAACTCACGCTCCCGTTCGATGTACCATTCATGTTTTTTATCCGGAGAAACTGCTTCCAAACAGGCTCAGGCCATATTGTCAGTCGGGCATCAACCTCTCTGGTGCAAAGTCTTCTTTTGACCATAAACACTCCCGTCGATTTACCGGTTCCCATCCCGTTTTAGTTGACACGAAACAGGAAAACGCAACATTATATCGTTATGCGTACACGGTTGCATTGCCTCTGGCTATGCGAACCGTTAACATGCATTCTGTTTGCCAGCCGGCTGGACGGTCGGTTTTGGCTTGGCTTTTTTGCGCCTTTAACATCAAGTCGAGTTTTTTATGAGACCAATCAGAGCAGTTGCAGTTCTATTTCTTTTAAC
>JALTOP010000114.1 GCA_027000105.1 Planctomycetaceae bacterium
CTGTTCTCGACGATTGTTTCTGAAGACAGTTCAAGTTTAGATTAACAGTCCGTTGCAACAGGGGGGGGAGGTGTTCCAGCGAGAATAAAAATCCTCAATCATTCCAGCGGAGTTCCATAATTGATTAAGCCTGTGTAACTGAAACAGAACTCATCGAAAAACAGCAGGGATATGCCTGTTTGAAGACAATCTTATACAATTATCCAGACCAGATTTTCCCGAGCAGATGAGTGATAATCCGAAGAAAAACCTGATTCTGATCGGGATGCCCGGTGCGGGAAAAAGTACCGTGGGTGTCATTCTGGCCAAAAAGACTGCACGCGGATTTATAGATACTGACCTGCTCATCCAGACTTCCCGGAAGAAATCGCTTCAACGGATTGTTGATGAGCAAGGGCATGAGCGGCTTCGGGAAATCGAAGAAGAAATACTGCTTTCCATTGATGTTCAAAATCATGTTATCGCAACGGGCGGCTCGGCAGTCTACAGCGAACCGGCGATGCAGCATTTGAAAAAAGGGGGCTCTCTCATTTTCCTCGATGTGCCATTCAGGGAACTCGTCAAACGGGTAGGAGATTATCGGGATCGCGGTATTGCGAAACCGAAGGAGCAGAGTTTTGCAGATCTGTTCGAGGAACGATCACGTCTCTACAAAAAACAGGCAGACTTCACCATTCAGTGCGACGGCCTTACCCCGGAAATGATCTGTCAGCAATGCTGTCGAGTTGCCCAGGATTAAAGGGCCCCGTGTCAAACTTGCAAAACGATTTCTCTGCGAAGCGACTTACCCGCAAACCAACTTCCCCTCTTACCCACGCGCTAAAAGGCCGAAAGCAGATCTGTGAGACCTATCTGGACTCGACAAACCGGTATCGTTACATTGCACCGGTATGAATGTTACTTTCTGATAATGGTTGTTGATCGATGAAATATGCTTTAGTAATTCCAGACGGGGCGGCTGATGAAGCGCAGGAGTCTTTGGGTGGAAAAACGCCACTCCAGGCGGCGAATTTGCCCAATATGGATGCGGTTGTTCGCAAGGGAATTGTCGGTCAGTCCGATAATGTGCCGGCCTCAATGCCTTCCGGGAGTGACGTCGGCACGATGTCGCTGTTCGGGTACGATCCCCTGAAGTTTCACACGGGTCGAGCCCCGTTGGAGGCAGCTGCCCAGGGAATTGAGTTGGGGCCGCACGACTGGGCGATTCGCTGCAACCTGGTGACAATCGTCGATGGGAAAATGCGTTCCTTTACCGCGGAGCAGATTCCGGATGAACTGGGGAGCCATCTGATCGAGGTGATGCAAAAAGCTGTTGCTGGTGATCCCCGCTGGGAATTTCATGCGGGTGTCAGTTATCGAAACCTGCTCATTTTTCGCAATCCGTCTTCTGAAGCCCCGTTTGATTCCGGGACGGAGACGACACCACCGCACGATATCACCGATCAAGCCGTTCAGGAGTTCCTTCCTCGGGGAACCGGTGCGCAACTGCTGAAAGAGTTGATGAAAAAAAGTGAAGAGCTGTTCGCCGCTGATGAAAGAAATCTGCAGCGCGAACAGTCCGGCTCCCTGCGGGCGAGCGGCAT
>JALTOP010000115.1 GCA_027000105.1 Planctomycetaceae bacterium
TTCTTAAAAGGTGGATTGATGAAGGAGCGAAGTGGGGGAAAAGTCCGCTTGATCTATTTTCCATCACGACATCCACTAGAGCCGGTCGGGACTGGTGGTCGCTCAAACCGTTGCAGAACATCCAGCTGCCCGAAGTGAAGGAATCTGATTGGGGCAGTAATCAGATCGATGCTTTCATCTTGCATCGCCTGCGAAAAAATGGTTTGCATCCCTCGCCGCAAGCCGATCCTCGGACGCTTGTTCGGCGTTTGTATTTCGATTTGATTGGGCTGCCTCCGACGCCTGAAGAAGTTGATTCGTTCGTCGCTTCTCCTACTGAAGAAGCGTATCAGCAAAAAATAGAAAAATTGCTGGCATCGAAACATTACGGGGAACGGTGGGGCCGGCATTGGCTCGATGTCGTCCGCTTTGGGGAAAGTGACGGTTTTGAGCGAAACTATGTGCGCAAAAATGCGTGGCCGTATCGTGATTGGGTGATTGATGCATTCAATGCTGATTTACCCTATGACCAATTCGTACGGATGCAACTGATTGGGGATCAACTGACCGGCGGCGTTGAAGGGGCGGCAGCGACCGGCTTCTGGGTTGCGGGAGTGCATAACACGACCGTGGGGGGGAGCGAGCGGATGAAGAAACTCGCCCGTCAGGATGAAATTGAAGAAGTGCTCGCTACGCTTGGACAGACTTTTCTAGGGTTGACCGTCAACTGTGCCCGCTGTCACGATCATAAATATGATCCCATTTCGCAAAAAGAGTATTATCAACTCGCCTCCGCGATTTCCGGGCTTGGTCATGGCGAACGGGTGGAACAATCGCCCGAGTTTCAAAAAAAACTGCTCAGTCTGGAAAATCGCCTTTCCCAATTACGGCAGGAGCTATCTGCCATTGATGCGCAGGCCCGCCGAAAAATTTTGGAAGCGAAAAGCCAGGGGCAAGTCGAAGTTCCTGAACCGCCTGCCGCGATGGCACGCTGGGAATTTGATGGCAGTTTGACAGATTCCATCGGTAACTTGCACGGAAAAGCGATTGGAAACGCGAAGATCGAGAATGGCGCGTTAGTGCTTGATGGCAGCAGCTTTGTCGAAACGCCTCCTGTTCCGCAGGACATCGCCGAGAAAACACTCGAAGTGTGGGTGCAGTTGGATAACCTGACTCAGCGTGGCGGTGGAGTCATTTCGATTGGCACCCGAAACGGGGGTGTGTTCGATGCGATTGTGTTTGGCGAACGGACACCGAAACATTGGATGCCGGGCAGCAACAATTTTGTCCGGACCGATTCATTCGGGGGCACTGTCGAAGAAGAGGCAAACAGGAAGCCTGTCCACATTGCAATCGTCTACAAAAAAGATGGGACCATTATCGGTTATCGTAATGGCGTGGCATACGGTCATCCGATTCGCAAGTCGCCCCTGTTCCACTACAAGGCTGGAGAAGCGCAGATACTGTTCGGTTTGCGACACAAGCCACCCGGCGGGAATCGATTTCTGAAAGCAAAGATCGATCGGGCCGCGTTTTACGATCGGGCATTAACACCGGAGGAAATAGCGGCCTCGGCGGGTGAGGCGGGAAGCTACATTT
>JALTOP010000116.1 GCA_027000105.1 Planctomycetaceae bacterium
TTCTTGATGTTGACGCCTTTTTGCGGTCTTTCACTCGATCCTCTTGCATCAACCAGCGAACGAGTGTTTGCCTCTGTTATTTGGAGTGTTCTTCTTTTAGCGATTACTTCAGGTTGCAATCGGTCTTCATCTCCTGAAAACATTCCCTCATCATCGACTCTTCTGGAGTCCGGAGTATCCTCCGAAAACCCACCGCCTGTCCATGTTCCCGTGCGGAACTATCATCATCGGGACGAGTACGAACGGCTGGCCCGTTTGGGGGACTGGCCTGCTCTGGCGGGACCATATCAGAATTTCTCAGGCGTCTTTGTGGGCAATGAACCGTCGGAAGGCAAGACTCGTCCCAAGCAGGAATGGGCCGAAAGAATACGTGAACCGGTCTGGTCTCAACAGACGGGAACGGGAATCAGCGTTCCGATCGTGAGCGGAGATCGCATCTATCTTTTCCACCGCCAGGGTGATGAAGAGATGGTTGATTGCAGAAATCTGCAGACTGGGCGGCTGATCTGGCGGTTCGGTTCTCCGACCCGGTTCAGTTCCCCAGCTTCCTTCACGAATGGCCCGTGCTCCACTCCTGCGATCAACGAACATTCCATTTATGCGTTGGGAACAGAGGCGAAACTGTATTGCCTTTCGCGAGAGACGGGGGAAGTCGAACAGATGCGCGACCTGCAACTCGATTACGCTCCGAAATCGAACGGGATTCCACCTGCGGGAAGTTTGCTGCTTCAACAGGATGCGGTCATTGTCAACATCGGCGGGACAAAGAATGAAAGCGCCCTTATTGCGATCCAATGTAAAACAGGGGCAACAGTTTGGCATCAGTTGCAGGATGAGGGCTGCATCTCGACACCTCGCTACGCCCGGTTTCATTCCCGGTCGTTCATTTTGGCGACGACGAAGCACCACTTCTGGGGTCTTGATCTCCAAACCGGTGAGCCACGCTGGGAATATGAATTCACCACTCGCGATGCTCCAGATTCCCTCTATGCTACATTTCCTGCCGTTGCAGGAAACAGAATTGTTCTGGCAGGGGGAAAAGATGTTGATTTGGTCTGTCTGGAGGTGCAGGAAAAAGGGACGCCGAAGGAAATCTGGAAAACGAAGGGTAAACAGAGACGTTATCAATCCAATATGGTCGTTCTGAATGACTCCCTGATCCTGGCTCAGGAAGGCGACTCCGGTCAGACGGAACTAATTAGCATTTCCCTGAAAGACGGGAAGACCAACTGGAACAAACCGCTGAATCTGTCACGTCCCACGCTTCTGCTGCTTCACGACGAATTGATTCTACTGGGGCGGAAAGGAAATCTGGCTGTCTGGAAGATGGTTCTCCGAGAATCCTTGCCCATTTATCAACCCGTCTATCAAACGGAATCGCCACTGCTGGAGGAACCTTGTCGCACCATTCCGATTGTTGCGCAGGGAAAGTTGATACTGAGAAACGAACGCAAACTGCTGGCGATCCAAATCGACGAATAACCATCGTGTCCTGCACCGCTTTGCCGCGATCCTGCTGAACTCCTTTTTCGCACTGCTGTTTCCGCACTGTCCTTTCCGGACTGACAGATTCAGCAATCCTGTTCTCCGCCCAGGATAGCCAGGATAACCGCAGCGGTAAGCAGGACAGCTCCGCCCAGGCGCAGGAGCATCCAACGGTAGGGAACTGACGCCTCATTTCCACCCCACTGCCTGGCAGCGATCCAGGCCAGGACGACGCTCCAGATTCCACGAGTGGCGTACATCACGTTGACGCGAGTTGCATCGCCAAAGACGGAGAGTGTAAAAACGATAAACATCGCCTGAAATGCGATTAGAAACGCACCGAAAAAAAGCGGGAAACGTATATCCGGTTCAAAAATTTTCTCGAATTGAACAAAAGGGATCAGCAGGATCGAATACAGTCCGACCATCCAGTAAACGAGCGGGAGAAATCGGCCGGGTCCCCAGGCAGGGGCCCATTTTTGTACAAGGAGATCGAAAGTCGCAAAAGAGAGAGCCGCCAGGATTGCCAGAACGATCGTCATCAAAACATGCCTGGGATGACCGGAACCGGTCCATTGAATCATCGCGATGCCGACTACTGCAATCGCCGCCGCACTCCAAACCAAAATGGAAAGAGACTGACCACCGAAAAATGTGACCAGAACCGCCACGATAAGAACCTTGACGCCAAAAACGGGCGTTGCGATGGAAACATCGCCACGCTCAATCGCGTTAAATGTAAAGCCCACTCCCAGAAGATATAGTGTCGCAATCACAAATGGTTGCCAAAGCATTGTCCAAGGTTGGCCCGGCCCATCGAGCAACCACAACAGGGAAAAGATCACAGCCGCGTTGAGATTCGAAAGAAAAGTGACCGTCCACGGATTGATCTGTCTGTCACTGACCTGTTTGATACACAGGAGTCCGCAGACAAACAGGGCCGCAGCGATCATTGGCAGAAGCAGATGAAGATCAGACACGGAAGACTTTCAAAAAGGTCGTACTTTGGCGTACTTTCAGGCCTCAAGGTAACGGGTAAGGATGGAACGCGGGACAGGATTCAGTCATCTTCTACGAAAAACAGGCCACAGGCAGGATCCAAGGGCAGGAAGGAAGTTGCGGCCGGCCTGGCTCGATGTTTCGGGAATTGTACTTATTTGATCGTTCCTATCCCAATGAGTCGCCGATATTTTCAAACGCCGCAATCACGCTGGCGATCTCGGCTTCGGTTGTCGAATGCCCGAGACTCAACCGAACCGTGCCACCAACTGGTATCGTTCCAAGCCAGTGGTGCGTTTTCGGGGCACAATGAAAACCGGTTCGTGTTTCAATATGAAAATGTTCATCCAGAATCGTCCCGATTACTCGCGGGTCGTGTTGCCCAACCGACAGACTGACCACGCCGATTCTTTTTTCCAACGATGCAGACCGGGCATATATTTTCACGCCGGGAATTCGCTCCACTGCTTCGAGAAGTTGCCTTGTCAATTCAGCCTGCCGGGCGGACTCCTGCTCGACAAATTCCGGTGTCACTATCTCCAGCGCCGCTGACAAACCGAGTAAACCGGGAACATTCAGACTGCCCGATTCGAATTTCTCCGGGAGTTCGTCAGGTTGTTGGTGGGATTCGCTTTTGGTTCCGGTTCCGCCGAACTGGAGAGGTTGTAATTCCTTTTCCACTCCACTACGTACAAAAAGAAAACCGGTTCCCAATGGTGCCAGCAATCCTTTATGAGCAGGTGCGGCCAACAGGTCGCAATCAATCTGTTTCACATCGACAGGCAAATGACCGACCGCCTGGGAGGCATCAATCAAACTGAATGCTCCCTGCTGCCGGGCCACTTCGCAAATTTCCCGCACCGGCTGTATTGTTCCCAACACGTTGGAAACATGCACCACCGCAACCAGCCTCGTTTCGGGCTTCATGGCGTTTTGAATCGCCTCCGGTTCGATCAGACCCGCTTCGTTCGGTTGCACATAGGAAACATCAATCAATCCACGCTCGGCCAATGATGCCAGTGGTCGCAACACCGAATTATGCTCCAGAACGGATGTCACGACATGATCGCCCGGACGCAGGATTCCCTGAATCGCGAGATTCAGCGCTTCGGTTCCACTATGCGTAAACACGATCCGCTCAGGCGAATCGGCCCCCAACAGGAGAGCCAGCGATGTTCGGGCGACAGAAATTTCCCGCCCCACTTTCTCTGCGCGTTCATAACTGCCCCGTCCAGCGGAGAGACCTTCCTCGCGGAAATACCGGCAAATCCGCTCAGTCACCTGAACCGGTTTCGGGGCACTGGTCGCCGCGTGATCGAAATAGATGTGCGATCTCATTCTGCAGACTTCATTGGGCATGCGAATATTTCAACAACGCACCAAACCGCTCGTACGCTTCCTGCCAGGCTGCCTGATCGGTCGGTTCAAATCGATTTGAATCGGTCGAATTGCGCACCACGTTACGGATTTCTTCCAGCGTGTTGATGCTTCCCGCGGTTCGCGCCTGAATGAGCACGTTTCCCATCACCGTCGCTTCAACCGGGCCGGTGATAACAGGAACACCACACGCATTGGCGGTGAACTGGTTCAACAGATCGCTGTTGGAACCGCCCCCCACAATGTGGATCACTTCAACTTTTTCGTTCGTCAGTTGCTGAATTCCTTCGAGTACGTTTCGGTATTTCAATGCCAGTGACTCCAGCGCACACCGCACCAGTTGTCCTTCATTTTCAGGAACGGGTTGATAGGTTCTCGAACACCAGGATTGAATTTCCTCGGCCATGTCTTCAGGGTGCAAAAACGGATGATCGTTCGGATCGATCAACGAACGGAATGGCTGGGCGTTTCTTGCCAGATCGGTCAACTTCGAATAATCGAGTGAATTCCCCTGTTTTTCAAACGAGCGTTTGCAGCCTTGTACCAGCCACAGCCCCATTACATTTTTCAACAGCCGATAGGTTCCATCGACGCCCCCTTCGTTGGTGACATTCATTTTGAGAGCCTCATCGGTGATAATCGCCTGCTGCACTTCCACACCAATCAACGACCACGTGCCGGAACTGATGTAGGCCCAATTCGCCTTTCCGGTATTCTCCGTCGGCACTGCAGCCACCGCCGCAGCGGTATCGTGCGTGGGGGGAGCCACGACCGCGATTTTCTTCAAGCCGGTCTGTTTGACAATATGTTCCCGAAGCGTCCCCAAAGTCGTCCCCGGGGTCACCACTTCGGGAAACAGATCGGTAGGAAGTTCGAATCGGCGAAGCATTTTGAACGCCCAGTCGTTTTCGGTCGGGTGAAAACATTGAGTGGTTGTCGCGTTGGTAAATTCGACAACGCGCGAGCCACACAATAGCCAATGAAAAAAGTCGGGCATCATCAACAGGCGATCTGCCAGTTCCAGCACCAACGGGTGATCGCGCTGCATCGCAAGAAGTTGGTAGAGCGTGTTGAACTCCATGAACTGCAAACCGGAATTGGCAAAGATTTCTTCCCGCGGAACCCGCAGACAGGCTGCATCAATCATCCCTTCGTTTCGTGGATCACGGTAGTTGTAGGGGATGCCCAACAGCTCATCTTTTTTCGACAGCAGGACATAATCAACGCCCCAGGTATCAACACCAACCGAAACAATGGAATCGCCGTACCTGGCGGCGGATTTTTCCAGACCGATCAGAATTTCCTTCCATAACCCGATTACATTCCAGCGAAGCGTGCCTGCGACATTGATCGGGCCATTGGCGAAACGGTGTATTTCGTCGAGCACAATTTTTTGACCATCAAACAGGCCCGCCATCACCCGCCCGCTTTCAGCACCGATATCAATCCCGAGAAAAACCTGTTCACTCATTATTTTTCACCCCGCTTTCTGGTCACTAATGCCGCCTTATGCCTCTGAGGTTTCCAGAACCAATCCACTGAACTTTCCACACGGAATACTGAAACAGGATACTGAAATCGGAAGCATCGTTGTAGTATCACCACTTCGAAAAAAGAAGCATGCACGTAGAATCATGCCTGTAAACAGTTGCCGAGTCCATCACAATGGTATTTCCCAACAGGTGTGGAAACCGCCAATAGCAGCAGGTTTGGGGGCTTTTGTATGTTCTGCTTTTGTGAACCCGACTTCTTTTTGACAAAACCCGATGCCCCCGACAAAACCCGAACCGGTTGGTTTGATTGAATCGCCCGGAACAGAACCCGGGAATAGCGCAAGATATAAAAAACGCCGGCCCTTGTAGCGGAATAATCACGAGGCAGTGGGGAAAAGTTTTTCTTCCCCGAGGAAAGTTTTGCTCTTCGGGATGGCGGGATTTTTTCATCAATTGCAAAATTTTCCACGACGGCGGTTCGCTTCCTCAATCGGAAAATAACCTGAAAAACAGGGCGAATCGCGCTTTATCGGCAATAGGTTCCTGTTCTCTGAATGTAATTCTTTCAAGCTGTTCCAAGTGAAACGAACCCCCTTGACGGTCACAGGAAAATTGCATTACAACCCCGACCATCTTGGTGAGAGCAAACAGGTCAGGACGGCTTGTCGGTCTCTCATCGGGACCTTTCAAGACCCTTTCCAAAACCGCTTCTCCCTTGAAGCAAAACCTGAGAGTCGGACATTTCGATTTGATGTATTCCTTGATGAAATCGTTGTCTGCTCAATGAATTGTACTGTGTCAATTATTTCAAACTTGCCCACGATGCGGTGCAATCAAATTTTCGACCCTACACAAATCAAAACACTATTCAATTTCAGGACTTTGCCCATGTCGTTCACACGATTTCGTCCCTTGGCGGCTACTCTTGTATTGGCGGTTATCCCGTCAACTACACAGATGGCCCAAGCACAACTGTTTGGCAGAAATCCTTGCAATGTCTGTGCCCCCGCACCAGTCCAGCAGGTTGCCGCCTTCAATCCTTGTGCGGTTTGCAATCAGCAGCAGGTTGTTTACCGATCAGTTCCGGTCACCCAGTACAAGCAGGTCACACAGGTCGTTCGGAAGCCGGTTATCGAAACAGCTTATGAAGAACGGCCAGTTACACAGTACCGAACCGTTTACGAAACGAAAACAGCTCAAATCCCAACCGTCACCTATCAGAACGTCACCGAATACCGGACGGTCACACGCGACATGGGACGCTGGGTCAGCTATCGGCAACCGATCCCTAAAATATCTGCTTGCCAGTACGATAGCAGACCGGGTTTACTGGGTGCACTGAATCGCACAAGACACACCATTCGAACAGCATTTACACCAAACAGTATTACCCGCAGGCAGTATTGCCCCAATATTGTCACAGTTCAGGTTCCTT
>JALTOP010000117.1 GCA_027000105.1 Planctomycetaceae bacterium
GCCATATTGAACAGTATCTACCGACGCCCGATGCAGACAGCTACTCGGCCAAAGATGTGATCAACTATCTACTGGCAGACATCACCACGCCAGCCTGAACGGCGTCTCCAGTTTGTTCCCCGGCAATGCAGAGGTCAGTACCGCTTTTTTTCTCGCCAGTTTCGCTCTGCTCCTGGCGGCATAACTGATGTTAGCAAAACCGGCGACAGAAGACTGATTGATTGAAATTTTCGCAATTTCTTCTGTTTTGACAGGTAAATCGACGTTTCCTGTGACGACTGACGTGGGGGGCTCGGATAAACCCAGCACGGCTGGTCTGTTCTGGCCGCCGTAACCAAAATGAGCCAACATGAGATTGCCAAAAGTTTTCGCACCGTTCGTAAACTTTAACCGTTGGCCGCCCGGATAAAGATGTGATGAGTTGATCGATAGGGTGTAACATGCGCGGAGAAGAGAGTCAGCAGGGTGAACTGCATGAGCAGTTTCTGTTGGAATTCACCAGGGTTCGGCACTCGCTCTACGCCTATATTTTTTCGCTGTTACCCAACCGGGACGATGCAGAGGATATTTTTCAACGGGTCAGTATCATCCTCTGGGAAAAATTCGACCAGTTCGATGCCGAGGGAAGTTTCTTCTCCTGGGCGTGTGGCGTTGCTTTTTATGAAGTGAAAAACTTTCTGCGTGTCACCTCCCGAAAACGGCTGCAGTTTCGGGACGACTTGATGAAACAGTTAGCTGATGAGCGAGCCGAGTTGCTGAAACGGCAGGATGTTCGACTCCCTGCCTTGCAGGAGTGTCTCCAGAAGCTCCAAAAGAAAGATCGTGACTTGATTAAGCAGGCTTACAACAGTTCCGAATCGATCAAGGATATTGCATTGGAATCGGGCCGGGCGGTGCAATCGGTTTACAATCGCCTGAATCTGCTGCGAGGCCAATTGGCCGAGTGCATTCAACGGAAAATTGCGATGGCAGGAGAACCGTCATGAATGGGAAACAGCGACAGGAGTGGTATCAACTGTTTGGGGCGATTTGCGATGGAACGATCAGCGACTCGCAACACGAGCGGCTGCAGGACATCCTCTCTGAAGATTCCGATGCAAGACAGCTTTACTTTCAGTATCTCGATGTGCATTTGGCTCTTTCACCAGGCGAAACCGAAGAGTCGTGCGATCTGTTTCCTCTGACGATCGATCATGAATCTTCTTGCAAGACCGGGGTGTCGCAGTCAGAGGGGTTAGAATCAAAAACGGCCCTGCCAATCAGGCGATATGCCGCTTTTCTGGCCGCTCTGGCTGTTGTTTTGATTGTGGCGGCTGGGCTCGTCCTGAGACCTTCTGATAATCTCTCAACCATTACAAACCACTTGCCGGTGTCGAAACAGAAACATTTGGCCACAGTCAGGCAAACATCACAGGTTCGCTTTGCGGAGGGTTCTCCCGCGTTGCAGGTGGGCTCGGTTCCGGAACTTCACAAGCAGTACGTGATGACCGAGGGAAAACTCGAACTGCTGTTTGAAAGTGGCGCGGAAGTTATTCTGGAAGGCCCAAGCGTTTTTGAGCTGACGGCTGGAGAAACCCTGACAGTCGACTATGGCAACTGTTCTGTGCATGCTCCTGAGGGAGCCGAAGGGTTTGTTGTAAAAACTCCCCTATCACAAGTTGTTGATCTTGGCACGCGATTTTCCGTTTCTATCGGCGAGAGTGGTGAAACCGAAGTGCAGGTCATTGAAGGTGAAGCCGAAGTGCATCCCGCCACAGACAGCAATTCCGACCCGATCTCGAAATCAAAGGAAGTCACCCGCCTGAAACGGGGGATGGCGAAAAAGTACGTTCACGATCATCAGATGATCGAGAAAAACATTCCTTTCGACCGGAGTCGCTATTCGAGTCGGTTGCCGGATCGAATTATCAAATACCGCGCAACTCCCGGCCTGTATGGTGGCGTCGAGAATCTGGAAAGTGTAACCGTTCAACGGGGAGGGCGGCAAATCGAGTATCAGGTTGATCAGCTAATTGGTATTGAAGTTATCCACTTCAAAGGAGTTCCCAAAGGAACAGGGTATCTCACAACCGGGCTGGATGATTCGCCCGAATCGCTTCCCGGTCTGTTTGGTCGCGGTTTGCTGGATGCGGATAGATCACTGACAACCGGTCTGATCAATCTCGGCGGAAATGTACAACCTCTCGTTTCCGATGCGGTCTTCCACTCTCCGGAAATGGAAGGGAAGCCGAACACGCCTGGAATGGCGATTCGCTTTCAATCGCCGGTTGTGAACAGCCCCGGCCCCGATATTGTCCTGTTTGATTTACATGTCATCGTGCATCCCGTTCACGGTGATCAGTTTCATGTCAGCCCGTTACCTTTCAAACCGGGCTTACATTCCCACACCATCCGAAATTTTGACATCAATCTATCTTCAGCCGAGGCGTTGATGATCGATCAGTTCAAATTGTACGTTTTCAAAAGCCCGGTTAATTCACTCGATCAGCTTCAAACGATCGGGCATAACGGCGGGACTTTACACACCGTCAGAGCGAAAGCACTGGCGACCGGAATTGACCTTTCCGATTTGGGTTATCGGGAAGGCGAAAAAGTGAGTGCACTTTTCCTGCAGGACGCCATGGGAAAAGGGGGGCATCTCGATCCGGTGTTCATCGCCGGTTTTCCTCCGTTGAATGAGATTCCTCCTTTGGATTAGAACATAAGGAAACCGCAGGAGCATATTACTTTTCGGGTACCCGGATAAAGTCCATGCGGATATAGCGGATATAATAGAAACAGACGATCACACGGGAACGCGTTCACGAAGTTGAATCAGGATACGTTGAACCAGGATTTTGTCATGCGCTTTGCTTTTTCAATCTTGCTGTTGATGTCGCTATCAACATTGGATTCAATTACTTCTTCTGCGCTGGCAGAGAAGAACGAAACTCCGACCAGAGAGCAGATCGTCTTTTTTGAAACAGAAGTTCGCCCCATTCTGGCGAGAAACTGTTATCGATGTCACGGGGCGAAGAAGCAGGAGGGAGAATTGCGGGTTGATTCCCGGGAAGCTCTGCTCAAAGGGGGCGAAAGTGGTGAAGCGGTTGTACCGGGGAATCGGGAGGAAAGCCTGTTGATCAATGCGATCAATCATGAATCGTTCGAAATGCCTCCTGATAAGAAACTCGACGAAAAAGCCATTGCCGTACTGACAAAATGGGTCGAAATGGGGGCCCCCTGGTCGGTGGTGACAGGGAAAGAAAGGGCTTTCGATTGGGCCGCTTCGGGCAAGATGAAGTTCACCGAGGAAGACCGGTCATTCTGGCTGTTCCAGCCGGTAAAAAATCCGCCGGTTCCCGAAGTTGCTGACGCCCGCTGGCAAAAAAATCCGATTGACCGTTTCATCTACAGCAAGCTACAACAGGCAGGGATAACGCCCGCTCCACCAGCAGATCGGCTAACGCTGATTCGCAGAGCATCGTATGACCTGATCGGTCTGCCTCCCACGCCGGAACAGGTCGAAGAGTTTCTTGCGGATCCCGCTTCGGATGAAATCGCCTTTGCGAAAGTGGTGGATCGTTTACTCGATAGTCCGCATTATGGCGAACAGTGGGGCAGGCATTGGCTGGATCTGGTCCGTTATGCGGAATCGGATGGTTTCAATCAGGATGCGTTTCGGCCGACCGCCTGGCATTACCGCGATTACGTGGTGGAGTCATTCAACGCGAATAAACCGTACAATCAATTCGTGCAGGAACAGTTGGCGGGAGATGAAATCTCGCCTGACGATCCGGCGGCACTGGTCGCTACCGGTTACCTGCGTCATTACATCTATGAATACAATCAGCGGGATGCGCGCACCCAGTGGGACGATATTCTCAACAACATTACCGATAATGTCGGCGAGGTTTTTCTGGGAATGGGAATGAACTGCGCCCGCTGCCACGATCACAAATTCGACCCGATTCCGCAAGACGACTATTTTCGGTTGAAAGCGTTTTTTGCTCCGATGCTTCCGAAAGATGATGTCCCCCTGGCGACCGCTGCACAAAAAAAAGAGTACGATCGCCAATTGAAAATCTGGGAAGAAAAAACAGCCGGGATTCGGGCGAAAATCGACGCCTACCTGAAAGACCGCCTGAAGTCGGTTGCTGAAAAACAGATCAAAATGTTTCCCCCGGATATCCAGGAGATCATGCACAAACCGGAAGATCAGCGAAGTGCCCATGAACAGCAACTGGCCTACCTGGTGAATCGTCAGGTAATTGAAAAGCAGCAGGCATACAAAAAGGGGATTCTCAAACAGGAGAAACATAAGCAGTATGCGGAAATGATGAAGGAGTTGGCAGCGTTCGACCATCTGAAGCCGAAGCCGTTTCCAACCGCTCCGAGCGTTACGGAAACATCAGCCGACCCACCCGTGACAATCATTCCGGGAAGTGATGCAACACACGCGATCGCCCCCGGTTTCATTTCCATCCTGTCTCCCGAGCCAGCCAAAATTATCCCCGTTTCAAACAAGAAAACGGGAACCGGGCGGCGAACGGTATTGGCAAAATGGCTGTCCGATCCGGATAACCGAATTACGACACGTGTGATCACGAATCGTATTTGGCAGTATCACTTCGGAACCGGTCTTGTTGCCACAGCGAATGATTTTGGGCATCTTGGTGAACGTCCCAGCCATCCGGAATTGCTCGATTGGCTCACATTGCAGTTCGTAAAAAATGGTTGGAGTTTCAAAAAAATGCACCGCCTGATTATGAATACGGAAACGTATCGACTCTCCGCCAGGCATCCGCATCCGGAACAGGGAGAATTAAAGGATCCGGCCAACCGACTGCATTGGCGAGGTGGGATACATCGCTTGACGGCAGAGCAGATTCGCGATTCAGCATTGGCGGTCTCCGGAGAACTGCAACTCGATTTGGGTGGCCCCAGCGTGAAGGGCAATTCCCCCCGGCGCAGTATTTATGTCATTGTCAAACGAAACACGAAAGATGAGGTACTCGGTGCGTTTGATTTTGCGGGCGGTATTACCAGTACCGCCCATCGCAATGTCACAACAACGCCCAATCAGGCGCTATTGATGATCAACGGTCAATGGTTGCTTGCCCGAGCCACCGCCATGGCGAATCGTCTCTCCGCGATGAATCTCAAGACGGATGCGGAAAAAATTGAGGCAGCCTGTCAGTTGGCTTATGGACGTCACCCGAATCGTTATGAACAGGAAATATTCAGTTCGTTTCTGCAGAACCGGGATCCCAAACAGACTGAGCGGGATGCTTTGGTCGATTTATGTCATGTACTACTCAACTCGAATGAATTTTTATACGTCGAATAACCCAATTTGTTGAACGGGAGCGACATTATCTACGTCCCTGTGCCTATGTCGCTCTGTCTGTGAGAGAATTGGGGGCCAGGAACGGTGATAGGCTCAACAGTGACAGGTTCAACCATGAAACAATGTAAACGAACAAACCGATGTCACCAGAATGAAATTTCCCCGTTATCCCGTCGAAGCTGGTTACAGCAGGCCGGTATGGGGTTCGGTGCAATCGCGTTAAATGGTCTGCTCTCGACAGATGCGGGCGCGGTTTCTGATGTCTCTGCGCGTTCCGGGAAGGTCAGAAATCCACTTGCCGCCCGGCTGCCTCAGTTTGCTGCCACTGCAAAAAGTGTCATCTTTCTGTTTATGGAAGGCGGGCCGAGCCATCTTGATCTGTTCGATCCGAAGCCAGCCCTCAACAAATTGGCCGGGAAGCAGCTCCCGAAAAGTTTCAAGCGTCCGGTAACAGCCATGGGCGAACAGGAATCGCCTCTGCTTGCGTGTCCGCGCAAATGGAAACAGTATGGGGAAAGTGGCACCTGGGTTTCGGAATGGTTGCCGCATATTGCCCAATCTGTCGATGACATCGCAGTGCTGCGGGGCTGCTGGACGAACGGCATCAATCATGCAGGCGGTGTTTGCCAAATGAATACGGTCACTCCGTTGGCGGGGAGACCTTCACTCGGGAGTTGGGTGACATACGGGCTGGGCTCGGAGAACGAAAACTTGCCGGCTTTTGTCGTGATGCAGGATGATATCAAACGCACGGTTGTGAACGGCCCGCGGAACTGGGGAACTGCCTTCATGCCCGCTGCATTTCAGGGGACACGTTTTGAAAATGGAAAGATCCCGATTCCGAATCTGTCCACTCCCTCGAGTGTCGGACAATCCCGACAACAGAAAAAACTGGAGCTCCTGAATCTGTTGAACAGGCAACATGCTGCAGAGCGTGAACAGCAATCGGAATTGGAAGCGAGAATTCTCAGTTATGAACTCGCATTCCGCATGCAGGCAGCAGCTCCCGAGGCGGTCGATCTTTCCACAGAAACAAAAGAAACACTCGATAATTATGGACTGAACAGGAAAGAAACGGCAGCCTTTGGCCGCAACTGTCTGCTTGCCCGGCGACTGGTGGAACGCGGTGTCCGTTTTGTTCAACTTTACAGTGGCACGGGAAGCCAATGGGATCAGCACAGCCATTTGGAAGTCAAACACCCGAAAATGTGCCGAAGTATGGATCAAGGGGTCGGGGCGCTGCTGAAAGATTTGAAACAGCGCGGCTTACTTGATGAAACATTGGTTGTCTGGGGAGGGGAGTTCGGCAGAACACCGATGAGCGAAAAAGGGGATGGCCGGGATCATAACCCGACCGGCTTCACCATGTGGATGGCAGGTGGAGGGGTGAAAGGTGGGCAGACGATCGGCAACACCGACGAGCTTGGCCTGTACGCGGTTGAGGATAAAATGCA
>JALTOP010000118.1 GCA_027000105.1 Planctomycetaceae bacterium
TTTTCCGTATTGGATTCCCATATGAGCGAGAACAAATAAAACCACCTTGGAATATTCAGCTTTCTTTTCTCTTTACCCTTTTCTTTTCTTTGCGTCTTCGCGTCTTTGCGTGAGATTCTTTTCTCGCAACGGTCAGACATTGCAAGCGGAACGGCGCAAGCCGTCCGGTAGTGGCCACGCAATATTAAAAGCACGTTATCAGTGCGTAGAACCGGAGGGCTGGCGCCCTGCCGCTTTGAGTGTTTTGCATTGAGTTCAAAACAGGCAGGCAGGAGCCTGCCCTACATGCTCGAACGGCACATCAAACAGAAGGCCGTCGTATTCATCAAGAAAAAACCGGACGACCTACATCTCGATTTCGTCATCAACCACCCTGCTCTGGACAGCGGGATTTTGAGAGCCCACTGGTTGCCCCCAAAGTATTCGGTCACTCAACTGCAGAAATTCTTTCCCGATCGCAAACTTTACCTGATCGATTTATCGGAAAACCGACTCGTTGAACTGGCTCCACGAAAAAATTGAAAACCGATCTTCAGCGATTGAATGGCTCCGATCGGGGAGTAACCGAAAGTAACAAAAATGAATTTGCAAACGAAGCTGACGGCATGCAGTTTGTAGCGGTATGCTGATTGTCAATGACTCTATTCATACGCTGAGCAATCATTGGTGCGTTGGACAAATCGCGGCGGCGGCAACTGTGCTGATCCTTCCTGAAAGTGGGTTGACCGATCCCTTGCCATCCGGATGCACGCGATTACTGAGAAAGATGACAAACAATTCCTGCTGCGGATCGATCCAGAGTGTTGTTCCCGTAAAACCGCCGTGACCAAAAGCGGAAGCCGAAAACAGATCACCACGATTCGAGGAATAAACCGAACGAGAATCCCAGCCGAGTGTTCTGAATCCACCGGGAACCTTCACCGGGGCTGTCATTAACCGGACGGTTTCGGGGCGGAGTGCCTGATAGCCGTTCAGGCAGCCTTCATTGATCAGCATCTGTGCGAACAGAGCCAGATCATTCGCTGTCGAAAAAAGCCCCGCGTGTCCGGCAATTCCTCCCAGCGCATAGGCTCGGGGATCATGGACTTCCCCTTGCATCCAATGATTGTCCCGCTGCTGGGTCACCGCCGCTCTTTTCCGGAGGGCGGCATCGGGAAGATACGTCGTTTCCCGCATGCCGAGCGGTTCAAACAGATTTTCCCGGGAATACTCGTGAATGTTTTTCCCGGTAACACGTTCTACAATTTCACCCAGTTCTATAAAACCGACATCGGAATACCGAAATTCTGTTCCTGGTTGATAGACCGTTTGCAGTTCATGGATGCGTCGAAAAGCCTCCGCAGGGCCGTTTTTGTAATCGTTGATCGAATTATCCGGTACCAGCCCGCCGGTGTGGGTCAACAGTTGTCTGACGGTGATGCCCTGCTTCCCGTTGACCGCGAATTCGGGAATGTATCTGGAAACCGGGGCATCAGGGTCAACCAGTTTCCGTTCAACCAGTCTCATAATGCTGGTCGCTGTCGCGATCGGCTTGGTCAGTGAAGCAAGATCGAAAAC
>JALTOP010000119.1 GCA_027000105.1 Planctomycetaceae bacterium
TTTTTGGAGTGTCAGATTGTATTTTTCGGTATCGATCCGTTTTTTCAATTGGCTGCTGATCGCGTCAATATTTTCGAACTGTTCAGCCGAAAATGTATGAAGTTCCTCGATGAGGTTCACAGCCGTTTGTTGCAGCAATGTCTGCTTCTCGATCCGCCGCTGCATGCTCCCCAACTGATGAAAAAGAGGCAGCACATAACTGACCATCAATCCCAGGATAAGCAGCGCAACAACCATCTCCGTCACACCAAAAGCATTTCGGTAATGACGCTTTCGTGAACAGGTTGTATAACAAAAGTATTTCATCGGTCTATCTTCAAGATCAAAATTAAAATCGATGACTTAACTCCGGCAATTTCTGACTATACGTTTATCAATGCTCTCTTTGTCACTGTCCTAAGACAATTCATTCATTAATTTTATCAATGGCATAAACAGACTGATCGCAAAAAGGGCGGTCATGCAGCAGAGCATCAAAACCGCGGCGATTCGCACATATTCCAGAAAGCAGATCATTCGATGCTGGTGCTCTTTTTCAAACTGCAATGATTTTTCCCGCAACGCATACGGCAGGTCTCCAGCGATCTCTGCGGTGTGCAGCAAGGCTGCTTTCTGTTTGGAAAGAAAACCTTTCGCCGCGAGTGCCTCCCATAACACGCCCCCCTGCTTGATCCGTTCTTTCACACTGCCCAGCCTGCGACGAATATCTCCCGCCTTGTAGTATTGCGACAGTGTGTCGATCACCCTCACTACCGGTTGATCCGCTTGAGCGACAACACCCAGGTAGCGCAATATGTCCGCAGAAGCCCGCCGAGGAGTAAAACGAATCCCGAGTTTGACCAGAAGGTAAAAGAGCCACCTACCCAATGCATTCGGTTTCCAAAGCATCTCCAGACGAAACGGGTAGTACCCCTTATCGGGGAGATCCAGACCACCGGTGACCAGGGATGCAAAAAAGACACCCACCGGAACCAGGCAAAGGAAGACAAGAGGTAACAGATAAAAATAATTTACAAACAAATCCGCGAAATCGATAAACCTAGTGGTTACCGCGGGAAACTCGACGCCAAACCCAAGGAAAAGGTCTTTGAACTTCGGGACAATCCAATACATGACGAGAGAAACAATTAACAGCCAGATAAGTAAAACGGCGGCCAGGTAGAAGAAAATCATCTGAATATTACGGTGCACTTCTTGCGGACGACGTTCGAGATATTCAAGAGCCGCATCGAGTGATTGATCCAGCGTACCGGAATCACTCCCGACATGAATGGCCAGTCGCCCCTGTTCGGGAATGACCAACCGATACGTATCGACAGCCTCCGCAAGTGACGCTCCGCCGCTCAAATCGCTTGCCATCTCAAAAAGCATTCGTTTTCGTTTACCCCACGATTGTCTGGCTTGTCCCCGAATCAACTCGGGTAGCGGTATATCGTGCTTGACTGCCGTGGCGATGATCCACAACATCTCAACACGATTCGCATACTTTCGCGTTGTGATCAGATAAATCACAACTGCTATAAAGGCCATCATGAACAGAACAAACAACATTTTTT
>JALTOP010000120.1 GCA_027000105.1 Planctomycetaceae bacterium
TGGGACAGCCAGCTCATCGTCACCTGCCGCCTCGAGCGGTGTTTTATTATTCAATGCGGAAAACGGGGTATTGGGCCAAAGTTGATTGATAAAATAGTCCCATTTTTCGCGTTCCAATTCCGAGAGACTGCATTCGTAAAGGTCTTTGTCGTAGAAAAAGAATTCCTCCAGTTTTTGGTATTCCTGCCAACCACTACCGACCGTATCACTTGCATGAACTTCTTCTCCCTGTTCCCCCTTGAGTGTGGCAACCTCAATGGAATCACCAGCGATTTCCTCCAGAAGCTGGCGGATTTCCTCAGCAGATTCCTGCCGACTGCTGAGTCGGCAGAACGCTTTCTCTTCGAGGCTGCCGATCACGGCAAAGACTCCAATGAACTTGGGAAGATTCTCGAAGTCGATGGGGGAAGTTACTTTTCCCCCTCCCGGCTCCCGATCAAGAATTTGGTAAAGGTCGGTCGATACGTTTTCCTCCTGTTTCGGTGAGCGAGGCTGACGGATGAATCGGGACGCTTCATCAAGTTTGCTTAACAAATGCGATACGGAATGTTTTTTGCAAACGTAATAGTATCTCTGGTCGATGGTAGGATTCGATTCGTGATCAAGCAATTGCCCCAATGTTTCACAGTTGATCGCCTGCTGACGATCTTCGGCCATACGTCCGACACGATGAAAGATTTCAGCCGCGGCCTCCTCGTTTCCATCCCAGGCATGGAACAGGGCAATATTGTTCCACAAATTCGCCGAGTCCGGATATTCCTGCGTCAGTGGAGTGAGGACTGCGGCCGCTTCGTGCCAGCAGCCAAGCGCAGAAAGCCCCATTGATTTCTTGAACACTGCCTGATGTTCTTCATTCTGAAAGTCATTCAACGGTTTCAAATTATGGACGCTTCGCAGCAAATAGGGAATTGACAGATCGCTGTCGAATTCGAGAAGTCGCATGATGACCTGTTCCCGATCTTGAGCTTGCACGAACCGCAACGCAAATGCCAGGTGTTGCCTACTGGCCATGTAACGTCCTTCCTCGAGCAAAATCGAGGAAACACCCGCAGCCAGGGAACCGACCATTTCCGGATGTTGCTTTACCCCTTTGGTGAACGCGCGATGGATGGCCGGACGAGCCTGGTCATACCCTTCGAGATCAAGAGCCGCAGTCGCATCCAAGATTCTGCCGATCGCATGATTCGGATTTTCCGCCAGCAATTCTTTTAATACCTCGCGTGCCTCTTCCGGTTCCTCCATTGAAAGCAATACACCCGCATAGGAGGTCGAAATCCAGGCGCGAGCCGGTTGCTTCTGATGCAATTTTTCCAGAATCTTTCGGGCTGCACGGGCCTGCCCGCCTTCGTGCAGTTGAAGCGCCTTGATCATTTCAGTTGCGATATCAGCACAGCAGAACTTTAATTTCTTCCCGCTCTCACACGGGCAGGGCGAGTAGGGTTCCAGAGACATGTCTTCATTTCCTATTGGCTACAGAGAGGATGTTTTATCTTCACCGCTAACGGAAAAGGGTTTCAATTTACATTTAATTTACATTTAATGGGTTAACGGGAAAACGACTCAAATTTCGGCCCGCTTCTGGAATCGTATCATAGCCTCGCCATAAAAACGAGGCTATCGGGCAACCGAATGGTGAGAGGCTGGATTATTCATAAACAACTCGCCATTCGCCAAAATACGCAGCAATAAAAGGAGTTGTGACCCCTTTTCAGGCACCTCGCCGATCAGCCGGAACGCATAACTGTCCCGTTCGCGCGTCCATAATAAACAAACGGAGGGAAATGCCCTGCAGCTGAGAAAAAATACCGGATTCACGATGGAGCAATGCCACGAAAACCGGTAATCCGGTACGAATCTGGACTTTTCCGGGAAATGGATGCAACTTTATTTAGAACAACTGCGTCAATGGCTATGTTAAAACTGGGTGATTTGTGTGGGTTCGGGTTACAATTGCGGTTTGGTTTGCTTGGCGAAGAATTTTCCCGAAAAACTTGCCCTCTGTTGTTCAGGCCTCTGTTCTTCTCCTGAATAACTCGAAAGCTGCAAGCAACAATTGATGTGTAGCGTTTGGGGAATTTCGCCATGGAAAAACCCTGGATGACGTCCCGCATCAATTCGAAATTTTGACACGAGGACGATTCATGAATTTATTGAAACCTCAGACTGCCTTCTGTTTTGGATTTTCCGGCATGATCTCTCAAACGAAGAATTCGTTCGCTCGGCGTTTCCTGCTCTGCTTCGCCCTGGCTGCAACCGGTCTCTTTTCGCAGGTCAATTTGTCACACGCCCAGCCGGCAAAAACGCCCGCTCAAGAACCCGTTGTTAAACAGTCCGTTAAAGTAGTTGAAGAAGCAGTTAAAGAAAAAGAAGTTGAAGGGGAAGTCGCAGAAGTCAAAGAAAAAGGAAAACGGCCTGTCGATCATCTGATTTACATTCCGTACGATCACCTGAACGAAGTGATCGATCGGCTTAAATCGAAGGTTGTTATTTCTTATGAGGAATATCTCGATCTTGTCAAAAGGGCGGGGAAGCGGCCTGTCGAAGTGACCCCGTCCGCCCAGGCGGTTATTTCTTCTTCAAAATACAACGCAGTTGTGAATGGCGATGTTGTCGAAATCACCGCACAGTACGCTTGCAAGGCGCTCAAGGAAAGCTGGGCGGAATTGCCGTTGAATCTGGGGCAGGCCGCGGTGGGAGAAATTTCCAGCGACAGCAAAAAGAAAGTTCTTTTGCGGGGAACGGGCGAGGGAAAGTATTCGCTGCTGTTTGAATCTGCTGGCGAGTATCAGGTAACACTGAAACTGCTGGTGCAGATCAAACGCTCTCCCGCAGGGCCGCGTGTTGATCTCACACTCCCGCCGGTCGGTATTACGACTCTTCGCTTTACTGTTCCCAAAGCAGATCAGCAAATTGCGATTACCCCCCGTCATATCGTTATTAAAAATGAAAAACCGATTCCCGAAAAAAACAGCGGCGTGACCGTCAGTCTCGGTGCGACGAAAAGTGTTTCTGTTACCTGGACGCCGCGCATCAGTGATCGCCCGGAAATGGACTTGCTGACGCGGGTCACGAATCAAATGAGCATTTCAATTCGTGATGGCCTCATTCATACCGATGCGAAGCTGAATTACAAAATTCTGCGGGGCGAAACAAATGTGTTGCGAGTTGCGGTTCCGCTTGATCAGCGTGTTCTTGATGTGACCAGTTCCGCACGCATCCAGGCATGGGCAGTCAAAAAGGAACAGAGGCAGCAAGTGATTGAAGTGAAACTGCTCGGCGAGGTGAAAAAAGATCTCACGCTGGAAATTCATACCGAGCGGTCATTACCGAAATCGGGGCCGATTTCGCTAGGCGGGATTGACACTCAAGGGGAAGTACATGGTGTTCATGCCTTGGATGTGACGCGAGAAAACGGAACACTTTCGATAACACACGGCAAGGAACTGACGTTGGTCGTAGATCGTCAAACCGGGCTGGTTCGTACCGATTCCGGAAACGAAGAGCGTTCGTTTCGTTATTTTTCTCCTGCGTTCGATTTCGTCGTTCGTACCGAACCGGTTAAAGCGATTCTTGATTTGAAACATGATGCGTTTGTCGTGTTCCGTGAGCAGCGGATTGAAGTTGTTTCGCAGATGCAGTACACCATTCGCCGAACGGGTCTGTTTAATCTCGCGATGCAGTTACCGGCCGGTTTTTCTCTTACCGGTGTCGAATGTCCGCAGATGGCCGAGTTCCAGCACGATAAAAAGAAACAGGCCCTTTCCATCGTTTTGAAGGAGCAGTTTCAGGGCACTCTTTCTGTGCTCGTGCGGGGTTATATTGTCCGCCCCAAAGAAGACTTGGCGACAGAGACATCGAAACTGCCGAACCTGCCTTTGATTGCGCCGCAGGGAATCAGACAGGAACAGGGGCGAATTGCAGCATTCACAATTGATGCGATTGAACTTGTTGCTGAGGAAGACAAAATTGAATCAGCTCAGGCGATTCCGGTTAATGCAATTCAAACGAGATTCCCCGATACCACGATTCGAGCCGCCTGGAAGTTTCAAAGCCGACCGGTCGTCATTCCCGTCCGTACAATTCGCCGCCCGACACGTTTGACCGCCCAAACAGCGACGACGCTTCGCGTTGAACCATCCGGAGCGATTGTGGAAACGGTGGTCGACTACAGCGTGCAGTATGCGGGGATCGATCGCTTTTATCTTGCGGTTCCCAGGGTTGTCAGCGATCGAATTCAAATTGCGATCGCGGGGACGGGCAATGTCCCGATTCAACAGAAAGCCCCGCTTGCTTCAAACGAAAAACCGACTGAAAGCAAACTCGATGAAAAAGGGAAGAAGGAGCAGGATAAATCAAGGGCCGATCTCTGGGTCATCTGGATGATTAAAACACAGCGACCCGTTACCGGGCATCAGCGGTTCAAGGTGACTTACGATCTGCCATTCCAGCAATCGGAAGGGGAGCAGGAGAGCGGAAAAGGGAAACAGGAAACCGCTCAGCAGATATTGCCTGTTCAGCCGCGAGGATCGAACGGAAAGGAAATTTCCGGGCCGGAACTGTCGCGAGCTTCCGGGGAAGTCGTTGTGCATGTGGATCCGGCTTTATCGCTGGCAGTCAATGCCGCCGGGCAGGGAGTGGAGGCGATTGATATCCGCGAATTAAAACTGCTCGCCAAACGGGGACAGCAGGCGTTTCGTTATGCGTTTCAATCGGAAAGCGAACCGGTTCAATTGACACTGAATATCTCCCGTCACGAAGTGGAATCGGTTGTCAGTACGGTTGTTTCCCGGGCATTGACAGAGTTCGTGACAGGGGCTTCGCAAAAGTTGGCGGTTCGATCTCGTATGCGAATTAAAACAAGCCAGCGACAACGTCTGATGATTCAACTCCCCGGCAACGTGCAGCCGATGTTTGTGCTTTTCAACGGCGAAACCCGTGAACTCCAAAAAGGTGAAACGTAAAAGAAAACCGGCTGGATCAATTACTTTGTGAATGTTTCCCGACCGGGAAATTCGGAACAGGAATTCTTCATCACGTTGCAGTATCTGCAACCGATTTCGCCGCTGACAAAAACGACATTGCGGGGCGGTTTGCAATTGAATACGCCCCGGCTGCTCACTCCGGAAGGCGTCGCAGCGGTCGTTCAGCAATCGCGGGCGGTTTTGTGGTTGCCGGAAGATTATGTGCCTGTCACAGTTGAAAAACCGTACCAGCGGCTGCAACGCTCCCACGCGGCCAGCCTCATCACGGGAATTCATGACGACACTTATCAGATCACCAGGCTGAATACGTGGATCGGAGGGGCTTCAGTAGCCGGGCTCGATTTTCCAACCGACGGGAATGCCTATATTTACGAATCACTTGGCGATGGATATCAACTGGAGCTGACGTATTGGTCACGTCTGTTGGCCAATGCCGCGTTGACAATCGCACTGATGCTGATTGCGCTTGTGCTGATGCGAACCACCTGGGAAAACAAGATTTTGGCCGTGATTGTCGTCGGAACGGTTTTATGTGCGGTCATGCAGTTTCAACCGGAGATGGTCAAGCAGGGAATCGCGTCCGCCCAATATGGGATTGTCGCACTGTTTTTGATTTGGGTGACTCACGGCTTCTTCCAATGTCGCCACTGTTGCGCTGCGGGAAGTTGCAATACGGAACAGTCTCCCGAACCGGTCGAATTGAAATCGGAACCAGTTGGGCAATCAGAACAGGCAGAATCAAGGCAGATAGAGACTATCGAAAGGAATCAATCTGACAACGTGCTGGACATTCCCGAGGATGATCAACAGAAAGATGATCCACCGAAAGAAGAATAATAAAAACAAGCCGTAGAGACTGCTGTGCGGACAAAATAGAGCTATTTGGGAGCACTTGAACAATCATGTCACATCTTCAGTTTCTGCATTGCCATCCTGCAGATCAAAGAGACAGACAGTAATTACCAGAGCAATCCCTGGTACCGGCGGTGGTCCGCATAGCGGCCCCTACGACTACGACGTTTTTTATCCTCAGGTCTTAACCTGGAACAATACGATGCAAAACAAACAGTGCATAAAACAGAGCCGTCGAATGGACCGGGTAACAAGCTGGTTCTTCGTTCTCGCTTTCTCCGTTTCATCGTTCTGCTCATTGCAAACTGTGCTGGCTCAGCCGGTCGCAAGTGGGAAGACGAAAGACGTTGAAGAACTGATCGATGAACGTTACGAACGGGTTTATGTTCCCGAAAAAGATTTGGCCAAATACTGGTCTGCGGTCAAGCCGGGTGTTTTGCTTGATAAAAAGGAATTCAAGGCCCTGCTGTTGCGGGCGCAGAAAGCGAAGTCGCTTCAACAGGGACAACCGCGCGGGATTGTTGTTGAAAAGATCGAGTATCGCGCGAAGATCAACGGAGATGTTCTTGCGATCGAAGCGAAATGTAGGCTTTCCAAATATGAACCGGGGTGGGCGAAGCTCGTCTTGCCGATCAATAATGTTTCGATTCTTCAAGCGAAACTCGGAAAAGAAACGGCTCCTTTGGGGATTGCCGGTAAACCGGCTCAGCTTGTTTTACTGGATGATTTCACAGGCGTGAGAGAATTGTCTGTCACGTTGACAACGCCAGTTCGACGGGTCGGTACTGATGAAATCGCTTCGTTTTCAGTTTTCCCCCAAACGGCTGCCACGCTGATCGTCGATGTGCCGAAATCCCGTTTGCTGGAGGTGAATGGTTCTGTTCTGGAGACCGAAGCGGAACATCGGAAGAAA
>JALTOP010000121.1 GCA_027000105.1 Planctomycetaceae bacterium
CAGTATCGTAGGATCCGCTGTGCGGATCGCATTAATGTCTACAATAGCAATGATGTTTTCCATTTATTACAACGTCACAATTGGTGTGCACAGCACACCTTACCTTGCTGATGAGAGATTATCGGTTTTACCGTTTTGCCCGACTACTTCCACTGCCCGCTTGTTACAGGCGATGTTGATTTCAAATTCCTTTCTCAATCCACCGCGCCGGTTGAAAGTTTTGCTAGCTGAGTTTCGAGTGACATTCTTCAAGACATTGTATTACTTGTTTCGCGACTTCATCCACCGACAAATGGTCGGTGCAGATAATATTTTCCCCGTTCAATTGGAAGCGGTCGGCATATCGCTGATGCTGAGACCTGATGACGCTTGCACGAAACGCCTGCTGCTTCCGTTTAATCGCAGTTTCGAGCGAGCAGTGCAACCAAATGGATGATACATTCGAGGGCTCATCAAGGAGATCCGCTCCTTGTAAGACATATTGGACATGCCGTTGTTCACATAATGGTTCAATCACAATCACGTTATTCCCAGCATCCATCGCTTTCCTGGCCTGAGCACCTGCTTCTGTGAAATCAATATCGGGCTTGCATTTTTCAGTGGTACCATTATTCTGCAGTTTGATATCATCGATCTCAATTACTACTGTTTTTGGTAAGTGTTCGCGCAATTTAGCAGCGGTAGCAGATTTGCCCGCCCCCATCGCACCGCGTAGTAGTAGGAGATGTGCCATAACGGTTCCTGTGCGGCTGGTTCCATCGGCCCTGAAAACTGAAACAACCACCTGAAGACAATCAGAAACTACTTCTCGTCGAAGAAGGGGAACAGTTTTCTGATTTCTGCGGCTGAGGGTTGTCGGCCATATTCACAGATTTCGAAGGCTTCGGCGTATTTCACTTTTTTGCCCCGCTCCTCGCCGTACCATTTGATTAAAGCTGCACGGTAGTTGTCAGCCTCCCGTCCGGAACGCACTTGCCAGCCTTTTCGCACAAAAGCCTTGCGAAGTTCGGGCTGCGAAGCAGGGGGAGATTTCGCCATGCGTTCCGCACTGCCGAGTGCGCCTCCTTCGAAGATTTGTGACTCCAACGCAGTTAATGCCTCGATCTTTTTCTCGAACACGTCATCAATCGAGACAGCGATATCCGCCTTGAACGGATACGGTTTTTGAAAACGGTCGCTTGAATAAAGGAAGACCGGGTTCTTTTTCAAGGCAGGCGTATCGGGGCAGAAGAAGGGGACGGTCACCATGTAGGCGGCATCCTGAACAAGAACGCCAACGTAACGATGATCAGGATGATAGTCCCAGGGGCGATGGGCGATTACAATGTCCGCCTTCCAGTTACGAATCAATCGTGTGATTTTACGGCGGTTTTCCAGACTCGGAACCAATTCGCCATCGTGAATGTCGAGAACTTCCGAACTGACTCCCAGTCGCCTGGCCACTTCAGCCGATTCCGCTGTTCTGCGTTTGGCAAGAGCACCACCCGACATTTTCCAGTGACCGATATCTCCATTGGTCACGGAAACCAGTTTGACGTGATGTCCCAATTTCGCCCACATGGCCCCGACTCCACCGCACCGATACTCCGCATCATCCGGATGGGCCCCGAAACAGATGATCCGCAGTTTTCCGTCATCGGTTTTCTCCTCTGCGGGAACCGTTTGATTTGGGAAGGAGAGCAGGGTAATCGTCAGTAGAAAAAGGAACGACTTTTGAAATTTCATCAGATTCGCTTTCTATAATTTACATCTGTGTGAGGTTCTGTGTGAACTAAGGTTGTTTAGCGGGAGTCTCCAGTCGGGGAGAGTCACTGGTTGTGCGGTTTCAAACTGTGCGATTTCGAATTGAGACAATGAAAAAACGATCGCCGATTGGAACCGAATCGGCGACTGGTTTGATTTGTTTTATCCTTCCCAGCGAGTTTTCATGAACTCCAGGCCTTTTCGGGCGAGATGTTCTTCGGAGGGGAACATCCGCCTCCAGATGCGAGTGGCAGCGGCCAGTTCCGGCAAAGCCAGGCCGAATGCTTCGATCACGAACCAACCATCATAGCCGGCTTCTTTCAGGGCGGCGAAAGAGGCATCCCAGTTGACACCCCCTTCTCCGGGAGTTGACCGATCGTTTTCTGAAATGTGTACGTGAACCAGTTGGTCTTTGCACGCTTGCACCGCGTTGGAGATTGATTTCTCCTCGATATTCGCATGAAAAGTATCGTACATCATTTTCAGGTTAGGGTGATTCACTTCCCGAGTAAAGCGGGCACAGTCTTCGGCACAATTCAGAAAGTAGCATTCGAAGCGGTTGAGGTATTCAACCACGAGTGTGACACCAGCCTGTTGAGCGTGTTCGGCTGCCTTTCCCAAAACTTCCTGTGCACGTTCCCATTCCTGTTCGGTTCGACCTTCACCGGTGAATTCCCCCAAAGCGGAGTGAATCGGGCCACACAAATGGGTGACGCCGGCGGCCTGACAGGCATCAATCGCTTTTTTCAGGCGATCCAGAGCAGCAGCGCGAATGTTGGCATCGGGGGAGACCGGGTTTTCTTCGGGAGTACAAACAGTGACCGCGGTTGCCCCCAGTTCGAGTTGTTTGAGGTGATCGCCAATTTTTCGATTTGCTTCGATATCGTACTCGAACATCGGGAGTTCAATGCCGTCGTACCCCCAGGATTTAATCTGCTCGATAAGCGGGAAGTGTTCTTCAGTAACGCCAGAAGTCCACAGCAGCATGTTCATTCCGTACTTCATCAGTAAAAGTCTTTCTTTTTTGGGGCAGGTGATATTCAAGATATTCAAAACCGGTGCCAGCGGTTATTCCCTCTGTTTCTGTTCAACAATGCAACGAGAGTGTTGCAACGGGAATGTTCCAGAATATGGGCACGATCCAATGACGCATGCAGTTTGACGCCTCTGTTCGCCTGATTCAAGCGAAACGGCACTTTCACTGTTATACGGCGATTGATGCGGATAGCCGAGGGCGGGGCAAAACGGAAGCGGCGTTTTCAGGGCAGACGGTGCGGAAGGAGATCGGGCCTCAGTACATACGTCGGCGAAAAAGCCAGGCGGCCGATGTCAGAGAGACCAGACCGATAACGGCCATTGGCCAAAACTGGTTCACCATCATTTCAAATGGAGTGGCCTGAAGAAAGACACTTCGCAGCACCACCATGATATAACGCATCGGATTGATGTAAGTCAGTTGCTGGATGAAATAGGGCATGTTGGAAATGGGCGTCGAAAAGCCGGATAGAATGATCGCGGGAACCAGAAACAGGAAAGCCCCCAGGAGCGCCTGCTGCTGGGTCACTGCCAGAGATGAAATCATCAGTCCGACTCCGATCGCGGCGATGACAAACATCGCCAGGCCGACATAAAGCGTCAGGAGACTGCCGATCAACGGAACATGAAACCACAAAACAGCCATCGTGACGATAAAAGTGGCTTCAACCATGCCGATGATGAATCCCGGTATCGATTTTCCGATCAGTATTTCCCAGGGCTGATAGGGGGTGACAAGTAATTGATCGAACGTGCCCTGTTCGCGCTCTCGGGCGACTGAAAGAGAGGTGACAATCAATGTGACAACCAGAGTCAACAGTCCGACAATTCCGGGAACAATGAACCAGCGGCTTTGCAGGTTCGGGTTGAACCAGGAACGAACTTCCAGGCGGGCGGATGAATTCGTGATGCCTCGGCTTTTCAGCCACTCGGCATTGAAGTTGTTCACAATCACACGAGCATATCCAACGGTAATCAATGCGGTATTGGAATCGCGCCCATCGACAATGAACTGTATGCTGGCTGCACCGTCGGTATTCAGATCTCTGCCGAACTGCGGGCCAATCCGGAGCACTCCCAGAACTTTTCGCTGGTTAATCAGGGGAGCAATTTGCCGATCGTTGTGAAGGAATTCAACACAGCTGAAGTTGGGAGAGCCAATGAATTTTGCCACCAAGTCCCGTGCACCAGCAGAAGTGCTTTCGTTATAAACTGCGATAGGGACATGTGTCACATCGAAGGTGGCGGCATATCCGAAAACCAGCAACTGAATGATCGGTGGGCCGATAATGACAAACCGGCTTCGTGGATCCTTCAGCAAGGCTTGAAATTCCTTGACGATCAACGCCATCAATCGTGACAAAACAAAACTCCCGATTTATCGGTTTAGTCAGTGATTAGAAAAATTAGTGGTTAGAAAAAATAGCTCGCCTGATGTTTGGTTCCCAACCGGATCGTGCCGTTGTCTCCTTGTTACATCTTGCTACATCTTGGCGTTCTTCCCGTCATCCTGCAATGTTCGGGATGCAAAAAAATAGTGGTGCATTTTTGAAGAGGGACGTGCAATAGGTGGAGAATAAATTGTGCAGAGCATATTGGGGGTAAGAAAATTGCGGGTAATAAAATTACCTGCCAAACAGGTCGATTATCGGTGCCGGGGCTGTCCGGGCTGCCTTCCGTCCGATGCGTTTTCCGTCCGATGCGTTTTCCGTCCAGTTCAATTACTTACCGGCATTTCCGTTGAAGGAGACTTTTTTTGATTGGCCTGTCGATTGGGGAAGTTCAGTTTTATGGAGTTTTCTGAAGTCGATGCAACGCTGTTTCCAGTTGTTCCCGCAGTTTATCCGGTTCGGTTGTCGGGGCTTTGCACGATTTTCCTTCACAGACGAATGCTTGTGCGTTTCCATCCCGATTTTTCATTGCAACAAGCCACGAGGCTTTCAGAAACGATTCTGTTTTTTCGCTAACCGTCAGCAGGGTGCTCCCGGGAACGTCTATTTGATGAAAAACCGTTCGCAATTCCTTTGCGTTCTTTCCCTCTGCAATGACAACCGAGGGGGCATTCTGAGCCGCCAGGTAGGCGCTGTTGATCATTGTTGGCAATGCCAGCGGTTGCTGTTGCATGTTATTGGCATATCGGGAGAGTGTCTGACGGGCCTGTTGGGCATTCTCGTCATTTCCCAGCAGTGAGGCGAATCGTAGACAGTTGCGGACCGCAGTCGCGTTTGCACTCGGTTCCGCTCCTTCGTAAGCTTCCTGCATTCGTGAAAGCAGAGAACGATCTGTTCCGTCTGTCTCGAACCATCCGCCAGCCTCTCTCGCAAATCGTTTGTTGAAAACTTGTTGCAGTTCGATTGCCCAATGCAATGCCGAGGCGGAACCATTCGCTTCGTGCAAATCGAGTAGCGATTGAATCAGCATGGCATAATCGTCTGCAAAGCCCCGCACCGAACCTCGTTCTCCCCGGTAAATGCGATACAGAATTTTCTCCTGATCGTCCCAACACAATTCACGAACTGCGTTTGCTGCCTTTTCCGCACTTTTCAAATAGGAATGGTTTCCTGTTGCCAGATAGGTGCGAACAAAACCGCTGATCATCAGCCCGTTCCAGGCGACCAGAATCTTATCATCCAGATGCGGGCGGGGACGTTTGTCCCGAGCAGCTTGCAATATCTTTCGCCAATTGGCGACTTTAGTGCTGAGTTCTTCCGGGCTCAGTTTATGTTCTGTTGCAAATGCGGAGACATCGGCAACACGGGTGAGGACATTCAGTCCGGTAAATTCACGCTGCGGATCCGATTCCGGTCTCACGTTGCCTGTTGGAGACAGTTGATAATAGGCCGCGCACAGAGAGGCTTCTTCGTCGCCAAGCAGATCGACCAGTTCGCTGTACTTCCAGACATAGAACGCCCCTTCTTTCGATTCATGCTCTCCTGCTTCAGCAAGGCTGTCTGCATCTTCAGCACTGTAGAAGCAACCGTTGGGGGCCGTCATGCGATGTTGTACGTACTGGCAAATATCTTCTGCGACAGAAACAAGTCGGTTGTCATCAAGCAGCGAGCCGACATCAGCGTAAACGACTGCCAGTTGTCCCTGATCGTACATCATTTTTTCAAAGTGGGGAACGTGCCAATAGCGATCGACACTATACCGGTGAAATCCGCCCCCAATGTGATCGTACATTCCGCCGTTCGCCATCGCGCGTAATGTCTCAACGGTTCTATCCATGGCCTGTTTGGCTAAAGGGTCTTCCGTGAACAGCCGTCCGTAGGTAATCAACGGGGCGAATATAACCGGTCGCGGAAACTTGGGAGCCCCACCAAAACCGGCGTACTGTTCGTCGTATTGCTGATTCAATTGCCGCACGACTGCTTTTAACAGCAATTCCGGCTGCAAATCGCCATTTGAAATGAGTTCTGTTTGCTTGACCTGTTGTTGCAGGAAATCGACAAACCGCTGTCCGATACCGGTGAACTCCTCCCGTTTTGTTGTCCACAGTTTGTTGACAGTCATCAATAAATCGAGAAAACGATCTTTGGGAAAGTACGTCCCCCCATAAAATGGAATGCGCTCGGGAGTCAGAAAGACCGTCATCGGCCAGCCACCGTGTCCGGTTGTTGACTGAACGTAGGTCATGTAAATGCGATCCACATCGGGCCGTTCTTCGCGATCGACTTTGATCGCGATAAAATGTTCGTTAATGAATTTGGCGACGGTTTCGTCTTCAAAACTTTCGTGAGCCATCACGTGGCACCAGTGACAGGTGCTGTAGCCGATCGAAAGCAGGATCGGTTTACCCTCTTTCCGCGCACGCTCAAACGCTTCTTCACTCCACTCGACCCAATCGACCGGATTGCTGGCATGCTGCAATAAATAGGGGCTGTTACTGTTCGCAAGAGCGTTCATCTGTCGTACCTTTGGAGAGTTCCGGGGAGTCGGCTGGTCTGTTTCTGTTTCATGATCCGTTTTATCGCCGGGATTTTGTGTTTCCGATACAGTCCCCGTTTTATCCATCAGTTTCGCGGTATCTTCTTCTGGTGCTTCCGTGTTACTGGTGCACCCGGACGAGAAAAGGAGCAGAACAAGAAAAAGCAGATAACGGTTCAAGTCAATCATGTTCAGGTCGATCATAACTCAATCATATTGTTCGGGTTCCGATCTGTTCCAGTCGGTTTGGGATTCATGTGTCAGATTATAGGGAACTGCTTGAAGAAAACAGTGGGGCATTTTACCGCGTACCGAAAAAGATTTTGAAAGTATTGCGAACACGGGGCTTGATTGAAACATTTCCCGCCCGTTTTGAATGGATATTGGTTCCCTGATTTGAATCCTGAGGGTAATCCCGTTAATGTTCGTCCATCAACCGTTCCACTTTTAACCGTACTGCTTTTTGTTCTCTACTTCCCTGATTGTCTTCTCATGTTTTTTCGTCACGTATGTCTGGAATCCCTCGGTTATGTAACGCCAGCCGAGGTTGTTACTTCGGCACAGTTGGAGTCGCATCTTTCGGATGTTTATGATCGGTTACATCTCCCTGCGGGGCGTCTGGAATTGATGACGGGAATCAGGGAGCGGCGTTTTTTTCCGTCGGGCAGTAAACCGGGGCCGATCAGTGCCCTGGCAACTCGGTTAGCCATTGATGCGTGTGACATTCCGAAGCGATATTTTGGTGCGTTGATTCACGGTTCTGTCTGTCGGGATCAGATGGAACCAGCCACCGCGAATCTGGTGCATCACCTGGCCGGTCTGCCCGATCAGGCGGTTGTGCTGGATGTCAGCAATGCATGCCTGGGGCTGTTGAACGGGGCGGTGCTACTGGCGCAGATGATCGAACTGGGCCAAATACAGGCAGGCGTTGTGGTTGGCGCGGAACTGGGACGCGACCTGGTGGAAGGAACAATCGATTCGTTAAAAAATGACGCCGGATTAACGCGAAAAACGATCAAGCCCGCTTTCGCTTCGCTGACCATCGGTTCTGCTTCTGTCGCGATGGTGCTGTGTGATTCCCGATTGAGTCGATACGGAACGCGTTTACTGGGAGGGGAAGCCTTGTGTGATACCGAGGCTCATCTGCTTTGTGCGGGGGGTATCGAACCGGAAAAACAGGATGATCATCGTCCAAGAATGGATACCGATTCCGAAGCGCTTCTGGAAGCGGGAGTCGCTTTGGCCGAGAAAACGTGGCGCAAGACAAAGAAGCGTCTGGGTTGGACGAATGATGATGTTTCACGGGTTTTTACGCATCAGGTTGGCAAGGCGCATCGAAAATTGATGTTGGAAAGGCTCGGGTTGCCGGAAAGTTGCGATTATCCCATCTACGATCGTTTCGGCAATACAGGTTCGGCAGCATTGCCTCTTTCCCTGGCTTTAGGCACAGAAAACGGAGTTGTGGAAGATGGTGATCATGTTGCATTATTGGGTATCGGTAGCGGCCTGAATTCTCTGATGCTCGGTCTCGATTGGCACGGGATTTCCGTCAAGGGAACAGACTGGGAACGATAGCGTGGCAGTCGGAGGGGGCTCCCGGGTTCATCTGCGTTTTCAGATTGTCAACGATTGTCTGATGAATGGTTATCTGATGATTGTATTTGGTCGGGGCTGCTTACTATCATACCGCTTCGGTGGGACGGGTTTGGCATCATGTTTGTTTGATACCACGTTTATTGACAGCAGGGGAGAGGTTTTGTGGATGGGGTAGGACATGGCGAACTGTTTTTGATTGTCGATGACGATGAATTGCTTCGAACCAGATTGGCCCGAGCCATGATTTCTCGGGGATTTCGGGCGATTACAGCTTGTGACTATGAAGAGGCGATGCGCCATCTTGATACGGAAAAACCGCAGTATGCCGTTGTCGATTTGAATATGCCGGGGCGTTCCGGGGTAGAGCTTCTTGAATCGATTTCGCAAGTTTCCCCCCACACCCGGTGTGTCATGCTGACTGGATACGGCAGCATCACCACGGCTGTTGAAGCGATGCGGGCCGGTGCCTGGAATTATGTGACCAAGCCGGCCGATACGGATCAGATTCTCGCCGCATTCAGTACCCGCCCCGAACGCGGTAGCCGATCGGTTGAAATGCGGTACAAGCCTCAAACACTTGCCGAGACCGAATGGGAACATATCCAGCGAGTGCTGGCAGATTGTGGAGACAATATCTCCGAAGCCGCCCGGCAACTCGGTATTCCCAGAAGGACATTACAGCGCAAGCTGAAGAAACGTGCCCCGTAAAACTTTGTTTCCCGTTTCATTCTTCTTCCCGTTTTTTTGTTTCATAATTTTCCGTTATGCCCGTTCTACTTCAGTTGCAGGATGCCACCAAAAGTTACGGCTCGCAGAAGCTGCTTGATCACGCTTCCGTCTCGCTTAACAGTGGCGAAAAAGTGGGGTTCATTGGCCGTAATGGGGCCGGTAAATCGACCGTTTGCCGAATTTTGCTGGGTGAGGAAGAATTGGACAGCGGGGAAGTGATCAGGCATTCGTCGCTGCGCATCGGATATTTGCAGCAGCACGATCCTTTCAACGAAGGCGAATCTGCACTCGATTTTTTGATGCGGGACACTGGGGCTCCCGACTGGCGATGTGGTGAGGTTGCCGCCGAATTTGAAATCAAGGGAGATTATCTGGAAGGCCCGGTTCGCGAACTCTCCGGAGGTTGGCAAACCCGTGTCAAGCTGGCGGCATTGTTGTTGCACGATCCCAATTTGCTCGTGCTGGATGAACCGACAAACTTTCTCGATCTTCGAACCCAGATCCTGCTCGAACATTTCCTGCGTCATTTTCGCGGAGCCTGTCTGATTGTCTCGCATGATCGCGGATTCCTGAAGTCAACCTGTTCGAGCACGCTTGAAATTTCGCGCGGTCAATTGACGATGTACCGGGGAGATGTCGAGAAATTCCTCGAAGCGAAACAGGTGCAGCTTGAACACGATGCAAGGGTCAACGCGGCCACTCAGGCGAAAATGAAGCAGCTCGAAAAGTTCATCAACAAGAATCGGGCCAATGCGAACACGGCTGCTCAGGCTCGCAACAAGGCGAAACAGCTGGATCGCCTGCAATTGATCGAGTTGGAAAGTTCCGAAGCAACCGTCAATATCTGTATTCCCGATGTTGAACCAAGAAAAGGGCCGGCTTTGAAGTGCAAGGGAATGAGCATCGGGTACCCGGATCATCTTGTTGCCGATAACATTCATTTCGAAATCGATCATGGTTCCCGTGCTGCTGTTGTCGGAGATAATGGACAGGGGAAAACGACGCTGCTTCGGACAATCGTCGGTTCATTGGAAGCATTGGAGGGGGAACACCAATGGGGCTACGGTTGCCGACTTGGCGTTTATGCCCAGCATGTTTACACATCGTTGCCTTCTGATTGGACAGTCAGACAATATCTGGAGAGCGAAGCAGCAGCCGGAATGACGGTGCAACAGGTTCTGAAAGTCGCCGGCAGCTTTCTTTTTCAGGGGCCGCTGGTTGATAAAAAGATCAAGGTTCTCAGTGGGGGCGAGCGGGCTCGGCTTTGTTTGGCTGGCTTGTTGCTTGGTGCCTGTAATGTGCTTATTCTGGATGAACCGGGTAACCATCTCGATGTTGAAACGCTGGAAGCACTTGCCGATGCCATGCTTGAATACAAGGGAACTGTCATATTCACCAGCCACGATCGCCATTTTGTGCATCGGATCGCCACACAGGTGATCGAAGTCAAAGATGGACACGTTGCCGACTATCCCGGTGATTACGACACCTATCTGTATCGTGTCGAAAAAGAAATTGATGATCACGAACTCGAACGACGGGGAGGTCCTCCTCCTTCCGGGAAAGAGCGAGCAACAGGGGGGCCAGCCAAACGTAAGAAAAAGAGAAAAGATCCCCGAAAGCAGTTGAACAGAATCGAAAAGAAAATCGGAACCCTTGATGCGGAACGGCAGGAACTGCAGAAAACTTTTGTGACGTTGACAGATCCGGAACAGGCCCAGAAAATTCACGAACAGATGGAAACCCTGAAAAAGGAAATCGAACAGCTGGAAGAAGAATGGCTCGAATTGAATGAACAGTTCGAAACAGAATGGAGTTGAAAAGGCCATCGCTTCGACGCCGATGCTTCGATAAATCCGGTTGTAGCCGGCTGTTCCTGATGACTGGATCAATCCGAATCCCTTTACCACCTTGAGGATAGAATAATGAACCGGCAATGCGTCTTCTCTTTTGTGCTTCTTTTTTTACTCGCCACGATGGGGAACTCCTCCAATTTGCGGGCTGCCGATCCGGTGCCGGTGATCGATCGGGGAAGAAAGCTGGAAACCATTCGGGAAGATTTCGGTTTGGCAGACGGCCCGGCCTGGGATGGACAGGAAAGTCTGTTCGTTCCCGATGTCAAGGGGCAATCGCTCTATCGTTACTGGCCAAAGCAGAATCGCTGGGAAAAGTATTTACCGGATTCGGGACGAATCAGTGCCTCATTTTATAAACATGGGAAATTGTATCTTTCCGATAATGGCAACAGTCGCATCGCCGTACTTCGGGAGAAAAAACTGCAGGCCGTTTTTTCCCACGACCCCAAAGCGAAACCGCCTGCCCGGCCGAACGATCTGGTTGTCGATACCCGAGGGGGAATCTATTACACACTGACGGGGCCGGGGGAAGTTCGCTATATCGAAACTGACGGAACAGGCACAGGCAAAACCGTTTCTAAAGTGGTCGCTACCGTCAAAACACCCAATGGAATCATCCTTTCGCCGGATGAAAAAACACTTTACGTTTCCGCTTACGTTCCGAAAGAAATCTGGGCGTTCCCGGTGGAATCTGCCGGTCGGATCGGTGCCGGTAAACTGTTTGCGGTGATGGATGATGAGCCTGAGAAAGGGGCCGACGGAATGAGCATCGACCGGGCTGGCAATGTCTACTGTTGTGGAGCGAAGGACGTCTGGATCTGGAATCCCGAAGGCAAACTGCTTGATAAATTGAGAACACCAACCCGCCCGATCAACTGTACCTTCGGTGATGAAACAATGCAGTCGCTCTATATTACCGGGTTCGGTGGACTCTATCGGCAAAAGATGAATACAACTGGCTGTAGCCCCTGAACCGAATCGAGGTGGTTTGAACGCTCACACAGGGCAGGGCGACCATTTGTCAGACCAGTGACGGCCCGGTTATATTTCTCTGTTTGTGGTACCGCTGCCGTTTATCCCGGGGCTCTCCTTTGGGGCCGCATTCCAAAGACCGTTGGCAAAGTTATTGTTGGCAAACTGATTGTAAACTGAATCATGCATACAACGGGGCATATACGGCGTTTGTTGCATCTCATTGCGATATTGCAATCCGGGCGGTGCGTCAATGCGAGAGAACTGGCCGAGGAGTGCCGGGTCTCCAAACGGACAATCTTCCGCGATATCGAAAAACTTCGCCAGTCGGGGTTGAGAATCGCCTTTGATGATGACAGGCAGGGATACCTGTTTGAGGAGAGCTGTTTTCTGCTCCCCGCCGATCTCACAACAGAAGAAGTGCTGGCTCTGATTACGCTTTGTCAGGATATGGCCGATGACCAGAAAGGGCCGCAATATTTGGAACCTGCACGAACGGCCGCCTTCAAACTTGCTTCCGTTCTGCCTCGCAAAATGCGGAAGTATGTCGGAGATTCCATTGAGCTGCGACACATTCGCATCGGTCCGACAGCCAGACTGGATGGCACAGAACGCATTTTCGAACAGATTTCACAGGCATTGCACTCCCGCCGGACTGTTCAAATGCGATACCACAGTTTTACCGAGCGGAACAGTATTTCGAGCCGATTGAATCCCTACTGCTTTTTCTTTTCCCGGCGAGCCTGGTATGTGATCGGGTATTCGTCGTTGCACGAAGAAGTTCGTACTTTCCATATCAAGCGGTTTGAACAGGTCGAGATATTGTCCGATGAAACGTACGAAATCCCGGCAGGTTTTTCACTCGACAGTTATTTGGGGAATGCCTGGCAGATGATTCGTGAAAAGGATCATCCCCATCATGTGATTGTGAAATTTGCCCCCATGGTTGCCGGCAATGTGGCGGAAATTCAATGGCATAAAACACAGCAGATCAAACCACAACCGGATGGAAGCATTCATTTTCATGTCGATGTGGAAGGATTGAATGAAATTGTGTGGTGGGTTCTTGGATATGGCAATCAGGCAGAAGTGCTGCAACCACCAGAACTTCGGCAAAAAATTCTGGAGCATGTGCATAGTCTGCTGAAACAATACCAACAGTAGCGGGCAAACAGGGCGGGCAACGCAATGCGTAGTTTTGCCTGCTGCCCATCGGAACGGTTTTGTCTGTTTCCTTTTTGAGATATGTTGGGCCGCCTCGGTAAAAGGGGACAATTGGGGCGATCAACGTAAACCTGCTGAGTTACGTGAGGTTGTTGAATCCCGAAACCGATTCATCGCAGCCCCGCTTAATCCTGTCTCACTGGTGTCTCACTCACCTTTTCTGTTTCGTATTTATTTTATTGTTCAAATGGTGTATCCTCCACCGCTGGCGATGTTCTATAAATGACGCCAGTTTGGGCGAATATTCTTGCAGGGAAAGTTTTTCGTAACGGACAGCAGCTTTTCATGTAACGACGGAGTGAGTCGTGACGACGGAGTAAACCTTTCGGGTTGCTCCCTGATTCTGTGTTCCCGGTTCTGCGTTCTTGAAAGCTGCAGTCTGAATGGAGACAGCCCCTGAAGCGGGAACAGGAAAACCTGTTTGAAAAGTATCAGTAACTCATTGTGGGAATGTGACAGGGAGGATGCGGGGTATGCCGCCACGACAGCTTTATGATTACTCAAAATACGATTTTGACAATCCTTTATACACGATTGAGGATATCAGAAAAGTCAATCCGCAACGGCATGAAATGGAGCAGCTCACAGGCATCGTTTATGTTGATGAGGAAAACGATGGGCTGATCGGCTTCAAGGATGTCACGGAAAACGAATTTTGGTGCACCGGTCACATGCCCGGGTTCCCCTTGATGCCGGGAGTGATTCTTTGCGAGTGCGCTGCACAACTGGCGAGTTTCTACTCTCGAAAGTACAATCTGCTTGATGGCGAGTATCTTGGTTTTGGCGGGATGGAGAAAGTCCGCTTCCGCAAGTCTGTTTTCCCGGGGTCTCGACTGATTATCGTCGCCAAGAAGTATCGGTTGCGCAAAGGGAAAAGGGCGGAATTCGAATTTCAGGGATTCGTCGACGATGAACTGGTCTTCACAGGCACCATGATCGGCGTTCCGATCAATCGTGCTACGCCTCTGTAACACGCCTCGGTAAAGCGGGACAGACGATTAGCAGAACAGACGATACCGCGAGTTGTCTCGGTTCGCTTACGCAGCCCTGCAGGAAGGATCAAGCATCTTTCGCTTTTGGAAGGAGTGTTTTTTCATGTGCATCTACGCCAGCAGGTCGCTGATGACATGAGAAGGCAAAACGCCGGTCAAGCGCTGATCCAGCCCCTGGAACTTGACGGTGAACTTCTCATGGTTGAAGCCGAGCAGGTGCAGGATTGTTGCATGGAAATCACGGATGTGGATTGGATCCCGGACAATGTTGTAGGAGAATTCGTCTGTTTCTCCGTATATTGTCCCCCCTTTGGTTCCGCCCCCTGCCATCCACATGCTGAAGCAACGCGGATGATGGTCGCGACCGTAGTTCGTTTTCGAAAGGTTTCCCTGTGAATAGATGGTACGGCCAAATTCTCCGCCCCAGATGACGAGCGTCTCGTCCAGCATCCCTCGCTGCTTGAGGTCTTCAAGCAAGGCGTAGCATGGTTGATCCACATCTTTGCATTGATCGGGCATTCGTCCGCCCAAATTGCCATGGTGATCCCAGTTGTTGTGATAGACCTGAATGAAGCGGACGCCACGTTCAGCCAGACGTCGGGTCATCAGGGCCGTATTGGCGAATGTCCCGGGGGTCTTTGATTTTTCGCCATACAGCTTGAAAATATGATCCGGTTCGCTGCTCAGATCTGTCAACTCCGGTACGCTGGCCTGCATTTTGAACGCCATTTCATACTGTTCGATACGAGTCTGCGTTTCCGGATCGTGGAGAGTTTCGTAGTTGATTTTATTCAGGGCATTCAGTCCGGCAACGCTTCTTTCCCGAATAAAAGAGGGAACCCCTGGCGGGTTATTGATGTAGAGGATCGGGTCTCCTTTGCTTCGGAATGAAACACCGGCGTGTTTCCCGGAGAGAAAACCGGCACTCCACAGTCGGGCGGAGATGGCCTGCTCCTGTTCGCGGTTACTCGGGATGGCAACCAGCACGACGAACGCAGGCAGATTTTCGTTATCTGAACCAAGTCCGTAAGACGCCCATGCTCCCAGACAGGGACGACCGGTGACCTGATTTCCCGTCTGCATCGCGGTGATGGCCGGTTCATGGTTGATGGCCTCGGTATGCAGCGTTCGCATCCAGCAGATATCGTCCGCTTTTTTGGCGAGATTCGGCAGCAGCTCCGTATTCATCCACATCCCGCACTCGCCAGCCTGGCTGAATTTGTACTTTGACGGGGCAATCGGAAAACGTTTTTGACCGCTTGTCATCGTCGTCAGTCGTTGTCCCTTGCGGATGGAATCGGGCAGATCCTTGTCATACCACTTCTGCATCTCCGGTTTGTAATCAAACAGATCCATTTGCGCTGGGCCTCCCACCATGTGCAGGTAAATGACCCGTTTCGCCTTGGGGGGAAAGTGAGGCCCCATCGGGGATGATTCCGAGGCGACCGCTCCGGATGCGGGAAGCAGTGAAGCCAAAGCCGCACTACCAAGCAGGTTTCCCCCGGCAGTAAAAAAATGCCGACGCGATTGCTGTTGGTTCAGGAAATGGGAGAGATTCATAATGGTTGATCCTGATAATCAGACTACTTGTTGATAGCTTCATCCAGATTCATTACTTCATTGCAGAGCATCGTCCACGCTGCAAGAATGGAGGGATCGATTTGGGGATCAGCCTGCAAAGCCCCCACAGATGTCAGTGCCTGGGCGTCCTCCGGTTTTGATTGATAGTATTTGAGAAACGCTTCTTTATCTTTCTGCAGGATGGCCCGTTCTTTCTCTCGTACCGGGCGGCACAGCACGTGCAATATAACGTAGTCGATCGCCTTTTGATCGTCCCCACCGCTCGCCTTGAGCGCGTTCTGGGCCAATGCCCGCGCCGCTTCGACAAACTGGGGATCATTCAGCAATACGAGCGATTGAAGCGGGGTATTGGTTCGTTCCCGTCGTACAGTACAGACTTCCCGACTGGGCGCATTGAACGCTTCAAGATTTGGTGGCGGAGCCATTCGCTTCCAGAAGTTGTAGATCGAGCGTCGATAAAGGTTTTCGCCTTTGTCTTGAACGTACTTACGGGTGTTTCCACTCGGCAGGCCAACAACGTCCCAGATCCCTTCCGGCTGGTAGGGTTTTGTGCCGGGGCCATACATTTTTCGTGAAAGTAAGCCACTGACTGCAAGCATATAGTCCCGCACCATCTCGGCATCCATTCGGAACCGGGGACCACGCGAGAGCAAACTGTTGCTGCGATCTTTTTCCAGTTTCGCCTCAGTGGCAACGGCTGACTGCCTGTACGTTGCGCTCATCAACATCAGTTTGAACAGTTTTTTCACGTCCCAGCCATTTTCCCGGAACTCAACAGCCAGCCAATCCAATAGCTCTGGATGGCTCGGTGCGGCTCCCATAATACCGAAATCTTCCGGTGTGGCGACAATTCCCTGTCCAAAAACCTGTTGCCAAAAACGATTCACGGTAACTCGCGCCGTTAAGGGGTTGGCCGGATCGACAACCCACTGTGCCAGGCCAAGCCGATTATGTGGCGCTTCAGAAGGAAACGGATGCAAGGCGACCGGCGTTGCCGCTGTCACTTTCTCGCCAGGTTTATCATATTGGCCGCGCATAAGAATGTAGGCCATCGGTTGAGAGTCTTTTTTCTCTTGTTGGATGTGCGTGACAGGACTGCGAGACTTGATCGCCTCCTTTTCTGCTTCCAGATCGGTGACTGTTTGCGCTAATTTCGGATAGAGCGGATCAAGCGTGACCAGGTAGAATTCGTAGAGAGCGGCGAGTTCTTTCGGACTGCGATCTTCCGGTTTCCTGGCAAGAATCGCCCGCAGTGGCTCGACTTCGGCAATCCTCTTTACTTCAGATGCATCAAGCACACGACCATAAATACGGACATCCTGCACAGCCCCATCGTCGAAAACCTGGCCATGGTTGCGCTGTCCGATTCGCAACGACGCTTTAGTTCGAATCGTTGCATCCGGTTTCAGCGTGTTGGCGTCCACTCTCAGTTTTTCTTCCTTGCCGTCGACGTAAATTTTTATCCCACCTGGGGTTCCGGAACCATCATAAGTTACGAAAACATGTTGCCATTGGCCCGGTTTGACAACATTATTTTTCGTCGTCACCTTGAGGGCGTTGTCCGACCATGATTGAATGACATGTACGGAGAAACCACGATCATTCTGCCAGAGATCCCAACCCCGATAGCCTCCTTTTTCATCCATTTTCGCGATTATGCCGCCGAAAACACCATTGCGACCGGGACGCACCCAGGCACCGTAACTGAATTTCTGGTTTTTTTCGAAGTCTCCGACCTGCCCCAGATCGAATGTGCCCCCCGGTTTCATGACCGGAGCCGGACCGATCTTGCCATCTGGAATCCAGGCGACTTTTCCCAACGCATGGAATGTTCGTGGGGCATTGCATTGATCATGTGCTTCGTTGCCGCTTCCTTCATTCAATGGAAGATGGACGAGCAGATCTTTGCTGGTGATGGCCTTTTCGAGCGATTTCGGTGAGGCGGACGCCAGCCATTCATCGAACGCAGCGCGAGCCGTTTTCTTTCGATCGTCCCGTTTTTTCCGGGCGGCTGCGATCTCGGCTGGCAACACCTTCCAGCGCGGACGATCCTTTTTGTTCGGGACAACCAATACCGGGCCGCGACCATCTTTGACATTCCCGTCATACGCCCCCTGTGTCGTGTTGCGAAAGAAGGCGGCGAGAGAATAATAGTCCTTCATTGTGAACGGATCGAATTTGTGGTCATGGCACTGACCGCAGTTCGTTGTCATTCCCAAAAAGACCCAGCCAAATGTTTGTACGCGATCGGCTGCATAATTGGCGAGATTTTCTTCAGCGATTGTTCCTCCTTCGTTCGTTGTGATGTTACAACGCTGAAACCCGGTCGCAATTAACTGATCGTCTGTCGGATTGGGCAACAGATCGCCAGCGATCTGCTCGACAACGAACTGATCGAACGGTTCGTTCCGATTGAAGGCACGAATCACCCAATCACGGTATGGCCAAATCTCCCTGTAGTTGTCGAAGTGCAATCCGTGCGTATCCCCATACCGTGCTGCATCAAGCCAATAGCGGGCACGGTGTTCACCCCAGGCTGTCGATTTCATGAGCTTGTCAATCCACTCGGAAACAGCCGTATCGCCGCTTTTAGCGTAATCGGTCACAAACGCTGCGGTATCCTCAGGCGAAGGAGGCAACCCTGTAATATCGAGATGCAATCGACGGAAAAACGTACGCGAATCGGCCTCTGGCGCGGGAGAGAGTCCTTCGCTTTCCAACCTGGCAAGCACGAAACGGTCAATCGCGTTTTTGGCCCATTTCCTGTCTTGAACCGCGGGCAAATCATTTTTTTGGGGGGCAATCAATGACCAGTGCCGCTCATATTCCGCACCGGAAGCGATCCATTGCCTGATAATGTTTTTCTGCTCGTCGGTCAGTTTTTTCTTTGTTTCCGGCGGAGGCATCAGAAGATCGGGGTCATCTGTTACGATGCGTTCCAGCAGTTCGCTTTCTTCCGGGTTTCCCGGACTGAGCGCACCAGATTCTATCGCCGCCTCTCTTTGATCGATCCTCAAATCGGCTTTCCGGGACGCGCTGTCCGCCCCGTGACAGGCGAAACAGTTCTCAGCCAGAATGGGACGAACATCGCGATTGTATTTAACCGGTTCGTCTGCCCACAAAGCGGAGGAGACTGACACGATCAGGATAGCTGCCAATTTTTGAAATACAGTCTTCATCGCTTTTCACCCGATGTTTAGCACATACCGAAACTTCACGAATCCTGCTGGCTGGCCACTCCCGGGGGGTAATCGCAAAACAGACAACACCCCAGCGCGGCTGGTCCACTCTGATACCCGTAACCAAACCGATATTCTTCTAATATTCTTCTAAAACTCGCGAGCCGTTCGCAAACTTTTACCGTTGGTAATACAGGTAAGTATAAGTTGATTCACTGCAACAATCAAGCCTATAGTGGATGTCTATGTCCTTATTGTTGGGCTTGTTCTGTCCCGGCCCACGTCCATCCACCAGATAATCGGAAGCGTTATGCACGTGTTTATGGACATATATACCGAATACCCCGGTGCCGACGAGGTAAACAACGACGATGCCCCAGTCAAGATTGGTGAATTGGGTTTCAAACACGATTAAACCTGAAAGACCCGGTCTATTCCGGTCGCTATTACCGGAATGGAACGACGAATATCTACGCAAGCCGCAAGAAAAACGACCGTCAGAAAATTTGGTAATATAGAAGCAGAGCCCGGCCCCTGAAGCTTACCAGGGGGCTTCCATTTTGTCCACAATCCTGCGGGCCAACTGGTTAATCGCTTCCTGCTTGGCGGTTGCGTAGGATTGACCGATTTCAGGAGTAAAGTTCGCTTGCGAAAGCAGTTGATGCGTTTTCTGATCGATCGGAACAGTGCTTTGGGTAATCAAAGCCCCACCACGCAGATCTTCCCACAGAATTTCGACTGCAAAAGAAAGTTGCAACTGGCGTGCATCATCGAAGCGGGTTTCTCCCAGAACGTCCTTACGAATCTCGATCAATTTGCCGCTGAGTCGGGTATCTGCACGATCAGCACTGGCAAGCCGGAACGGTGTGCGGGTCTGGATCTCCTTCTGAACCGCTTCGGTCAATTCGATATTCACATCGCGACGGAACAGGTCGGAAGTGAAGATCGGAACATGAACGGTGCGGATTTCAGGATCGTATGCGCCGCCGATCGTGTAGCCACAGCCGGAATGTGCGCAGAGCCAGGCAAACAGGCATAGAAAGCGAACCGCTCTCGAATGCAATCGGCTTTTCGACGCATAGAGTTGTCCGAACATTACTCCCCCCCCAGGGACAATTTCACACGGCCGGGCTCGGCACTCTCCTCTCGTGGTGGAACAGGTAACGGCTCGGGAACAAATTCATCGCCAGAATCCTTCGGCCAACGTGGTAACAGGTTGGGAACGGGAATCGGCTTCAACTTGGGCACCTTGAATCCCGGCAACTTTCGGGGAGTTTGCTCTACATCGTGCGCATCACTTTTTTGCGTTGGTGCAGTCGATGGTGTTTGTACCGGATTGGGAGGCGGAAGTTCGTCAAGAGGTTCAATCGAATCTGCATCGACTCCTTCCAGGGCCAGCACCAACGGGCTTTTCTTACGGTACTCAGGCAACCTCGCCAACAATCCGCGTGCCTTCCCCGCATATTTGGAATGGGGGTACGTGTTGATGATATGATGGCATGTCATTTCAACGGCCTCGAAACGTCCTTTTCGCAACCAGAAGATGGCGCGATTGAAGTGGCGGGCAACCGTCTTGTCTTCGATATCCTGCAATCCCTGTTGCAACCGCTTTTTCTCCTCTGGGGAAGCATCGGGAAACAGGTTCATCGCCATCAGTTCCAGTTGCCGGGCTTCTGTCAAACTTTTTCCGTCATAGGCAGGCCCCTGATACGAAGCCTGACTGACATACGCTCCGAGTATGTAGGCATCTTTGGCGTGAGGGCTCTGCGGGAATTCTTCACGAAGCAGCCGATACGTCTCAGCCGCCTCGGCGTAACGTCCGGTGCGCAACTGATGACTGGCGGTCAACATCAGTGCGTCATCAGCCAGTTTACCGGTCGGGTCATTCAGCCAGATCGCCTTCAACGCTTCCAACGCTCGCCCTTCGGTGTCTGTCAGCGGGCGTCTTTTATCGGTAAAATTGAAGAACGAAGGTCGCTTGTAATCTTCGCCGGAAACGACTTTCGGTTTCGAAGCACGACCGTTATCGGAATAAGCGGCCAATTCAACATCGCTCGATTTGGCAACCTTGATATCCATCCACGTCAAGGCAATGTCGTACAGGCGTTTTGTTGTTTCATCCATATGCCTGGTATTGGGAAACTCCTTCAACAGTTGTAGATAATTCGTCTCCGCATCGGGTAGCTCCTCCTGCTTGTATTGCGTTTCTGCAAGCATGAACAGGGCATCTTCGCGCAGAGGGGAATCGCTGTAACTCGCTTTCAGTTCGCTACGCGGTTTGAACAGGTCTTTCCATCTTCGCTTGCGGAGAACACCGGATTCATCCAATTTATGGGCTTCCGCAATTTTCTTGAACAGACGCTCCGCCGCAGCATACTCGCCCTGCTCATAAAGCTGTTTCGCCTGGTTAAACTCGCTGAAATCCTGAACATCCTCCGATCGCAAACTGTTCGGACTGATCGAACTCGATCGCTGTCCAACGGGAAGTACCCGTTCCATTGGCCCTTTGACACGGTCGATGGAAGCAGTCTCCCGATGCCAAAGCCCCTGGCAACCCATGGCGCAGCAAAGCAGCCAGCCGGCCAGAGCGACTCTTTTCCAACTCTTGTTTTCAGCGGAATTCCGCATCGTTCGTCGATTCATTTTCATTTCCTTGATCTCTCGGGGGGAGTGAGAGAACCGTGGAATTAACTGGTTGCCACACGCAGAACGGTGCCGCAAAGAAGGGAAGGTTCGGTTGTTCTCGTCGGGATATTAACGCAATTCTCAGAACTGAAGATACCCCAACATGGTCGGTCGCCGATCCAGTATCTGCGAAATAAGCGCGGTCACCAGATGGCGAAGTGATTTGTACTGTCCAGGCGTGATTGTTTCCCGAAAAGGCGTTTCCAGTGGAGTCTCAATCAATTTGCGCAACATCACCAGCAACTGCCCCGTTAAAACACGGGAAGCAGCCTCCGATTGCCGACATCGCGAACAGAGTAAAACTCCTTGATGAATCCACAAGGACCATTGTTCATGGTCATCCCGTACAAGACGCCCACATTGACATTGATCAAATTCCGGGAGCACCCCCAATACCTGCAGTGTGTACAATTCGAATCGCAACACGGGCAGGCGGAAATCCTCACAAGTTTCCAGAATCTTCAATGTCTGAATGGCTGCTTCATACCAATGGGGATACGGATCGAACTCCTCGGAAAATAGCTGAAGCAGCTCCGCCACGTACATCCCGCTATAGTGCACATTCATATCATGTGACTGGAAACGGAATCGCTTGACGAGCCTGGCTTCAGTGAGAATATCAAGACTGGACGTAGATTTATGGAGGAAAACTATCTGACACTGTGTCAACAGGTCAATAGCAGCCTCGAAAGAGCCTTTGAGCCGCTTCGCTCCCTTCGCCAAAACCGATATTTTACCAAAATCACGTGTAAAAAATGTAACGACGCGGCTCGTTTCACTAAAATCTGCTTGCCGAATAACCAACCCTTCTGTTTTTTCACTCGACGACATATAACCCATCTTTTATTCGACATCAAACGTAATCTCTGGAGCAGCCTGTTCGAGTGTAACAGAAAACGATGCAGATTGAGAATAACAACCTGCATCGTCTCGAAAGCATGAAAGGAGAACACCAGCGCCCTGTGTGGGCCAGCAGACAAGACGATGGCGATGTCTCATTTCACGAGGGAACAATTTCCGCCGCCGTTCGCGCACCAATACCATCTGCCCCCGGCAACATTAATTTCTCTGCGATAATGTTTCGTTCTCTTTCGGGAAGCGGCCCCCGAGTTGTACCACACGCCGGGCAAACATCCGCACGAACGGACATCCGTTTTCCGCATTTCGCACACGGTTCCAAAAACGGCGGTTCTTCGATCATCCAAAACGCAATCAACCCCGCCGGCCCAAACAGCAACGTTGCCCAGAAACAACGCCCCTTTTGTTGCGCTGTCAACTGATGAGTTTTGCAATACCACTGCCCAAGAATAATCGTGATGCCCCAAACAATGAAATAAAACAGAACAACAGTCACTTCGGATGAAACAACACGCATCATATATTTTAGAGCACCTTCTGTTGTTGCCAGATAGGAAAGCCCCATTGAGACCGCAACAAGCGGTGGTACTCCCGCTGCAGTCAGCTTGGCATAGAGTGGAATGCTCCGATCAAGATCTCCCAGACGGACAGCTTGATGATCGAAAACCTGATTGAAGATAATTTCCCCATCAAAGGTGGCTTCAACAACACGAGTTTCGACA
>JALTOP010000122.1 GCA_027000105.1 Planctomycetaceae bacterium
GAATATTTTCTCGCCCATGTTTGTGTACGGGTTGCGGAAACTGTCTTCATAAACGGCCATACCCGCTGTGATACAGTGAGCGCCATCGACCGAAGCATTTCCAATTTGCGAGGCATTGCGAATCGCGGCTGCAATAATCTCGGATTCATACCCGAAATTTTCGAGCATCGTACGAACTTCCAGAATGAAAGAAGAAGCCGAATCGCCATGCTGTTCCTTCCAACCCAGAAATGGGCTGATAAACGCCGCTCCGGCTCGCGCCGCGTGCCAGGCTTGGGCGACAGAGAAAATCAGGGTTGCGTTGCATCGCACACCTTGCGAAGTCAGTTCACGAATCGCTTTGAATCCGGCTTCGCTAGCTCCGATTTTAATGACAAAGTTTGGCGATATCCTGCTCAGCTCCAATCCTTCTGAAACCATCTGCTTCCAGTCGGTAATGTGCGGGTTGACCTCCACACTGACCGGCTTGTCGGTTCCCTTGAATAACTCGGCGATTTCCTTAATCGCGACCCGAAATGATTTCCCCGATGCCTGTACGTGTTTCGGGTTTGTGGTCAAACCGTCCACATCCCACAATTCCAATGCACGGGAAATTTCGTCTGTTTTGGCACTGTCCAAAAATAATTTCATCGTCTGTTCCTTATTCAATTCCCAAAAAAGAGATATGTTTCGTTTCCAGATAGGCATCTATTCCTTCGATGCCCAGTTCCCGTCCCAATCCACTCTGTTTCATTCCGCCGAACGGGCACTGGCTGGTTGCAGGGACGGTATCGTTCACGCCGACCGTTCCCGCCTCAAGTGCTTCCGCGACGCGCCAGGCTCGCGCAAGATTCTGGGTAAACAGATACGCCGCCAGGCCGTATTGCGTATCGTTCGCCTTTGCGATCACTTCTTCTTCGCTATCAAACGAAAGTACCGGTGCAATCGGCGCAAAAACTTCTTCACGCAAACAGCAGGCGTTTTCTGAGGCACCTGTCAACACGGTTGGTTCCAGGAAATACCCTTGTGAAGCGTCCCAGCGTTTGCCACCACAGCGAACCTCTGCCCCCTGTTTTTTTGCATCTTCGATATTGGCAAGTGCAGCATTCAGTGATTCTTCATCAACCAGCGGGCCGATATCGACCCCCTCGCCCAGTCCGTCACCAACTTTTAGTGCTTTTGTTTTTTCGACAAAGGCGTCAATAAATCGATCGAATATCGATTCGTGCACGTAGATGCGATTCGCCGCGATGCATGACTGCCCGGTGTTGCGGAATTTGGCAATAATCGCTCCCTCGGCTGCCAGGTCGATATCCGCATCGTCAAAGACGATCAGCGGGGCATTTCCGCCAAGTTCCAGCGACAGTTTGGTGACATTTTCAGCCGACTGTTCAATGAGGTGATGACCTACTGCTGTTGAGCCGGTGAAGGTTACCTTGCGGCAATTCGGATTGGAGAACATCTCTGCCCCAATTTCTTTCGCATTGCCGACGACAAGCTGAAACACGCCCGCAGGGAGTCCCGCCTCGTGAACTGCTTCTGCCAACATGACCGAACTGAGCGGTGTTGCGC